>VGYL01001083.1 GCA_016872975.1 Planctomycetota bacterium | reverse complement strand
GCGGCTGGCCGACGGGCGTCGTCTCGAAGTCATCCCGGATCGCCAGTGGTGGCGGGTCCGGCGGCCACTCCAGGGGCGGATAGGTGACCTCGTTGGCCTTGGCGACCCAGGCAGGATCGCCGTAGACGCCGGCCTTCGTGTAGTCGAACGGCTCGAAGCCGAGCCGCAGGGCAGGCGAGTCTGGCTTCAGCCGGAAGTCGCCATTGGCGGCATCGACGAATAGCGGGTCGGCGACGACCGAATGCCGGTCACGCTGGTGCTGCTGCCGCCACTGGTCGAGCGTCAGACCCGCGAACGTCACGGGCTTGCCGGCCGTGTTCCAGTAGCAGTTGTGGTCCAGGTTGGCTGTGATCTTGGTCCAGGGACCCGCCAGCAGGGGACCGGTCTCCCACAGGACGATGTTCCGCTCGAAGGTGAACGACAGGTGGTTCTCCACGCGGGTGGCCTGGACCTGATGGACCATGCTGTTGACGAGGATGTTGTTGCGGATGACGTTCTCCTTGCCGTAATGCTGATGGAAGCTGCCGGTCTTGGTGTTGTAGACGAGGTTCTTCTCCATGACGATGCCGGTGCTGCCCTCGTCGGTGTAGAGGCCCCAGCCGCCGTAGGAATAGGCGTGGATGTCGTGGAAGATGTTGTTGCTGACGACGGTGCCCTCCGAGGAACCAAGGGTATAGATGCCGCCCATATCGCACAGGACCGCCCAGCCGAGATGGTGGACGCGGTTGAAGCTGATGTTGTTGCGCTTGGCGATACTGCCGGAGTAGCCCCAAACCCAGCCGGCGGAGATGCCGGTGTAGAACAGGTCGGCGATTTCGTTGTGCGTGACGGCGTTGTCGCCGCTGTGGCCGATCCAGACACCGACGGCGCACGGGAAGATCCGCCCGCCGTGTCGGATGATATTGTTGTCGACCGTGATATGGCCGGTCTGCTCATGCTCGGTCCTGGGGACGCTCGCCTCGCCGATCCGGACACCGCCGGCGCCGAAGTCGTGGATGTAGGACCGCTGCAACGTGCAATTCTGACAGCCCTTGCGAAACCAGACGCCGTAGCGGCCGAAATGTCCGAACTCGCAGTCCTGGATCACGAGGTTGCGGACGCCGTCGGCGATGACCACCGCATCGATGGGCGACGCGGCCTGGCTGGCCTCGAACCCGCCCGGCGGCATGCGGTACTCCGCGTGGCGGAACGTCAGGCCTCGAATCGTGATGTTCTCGACGAACTGGCCGTTGGGCGCATCGCCTTCGAAGAGCAGGAAATTCTCGACAACCGGCGCGACGACCCGGGCCCGGGACATGTCCTCGCCTTCCCGCGGCTGGTAGTACAGCCATCCGTCGCGGGCCAGGAACCATTCGCCGGGAGTGTCGAGCGCCGCTTGGAAGTTCTCCAGGTGATAGCGGTCGCCCTTGCCCCAGGCGTTCCAGGGCTTGCGGCCCTCGCCGGTAGTGACGATGGTGTTGTCCTTCTCGTCGATCGTCTCGATGAAGCGGGTCGTGTTGTCCCACTTGTGATAGATGACCATCTGCACGTCGCGCCGCTCGCGGTCGCTCAGTGGCAGCAGCGGCCGGAGGTCCGGGGGCCGCAGGGCGACGGTCTGCCGGGCCCGGACCGGCCTTCGCCCGGACCCTTTGTCGAGCACCTCCTCGTGTACGTCGAGCATGTAGTGGTAGAACTTGTTTGGCGTGCGGGCCCGCACGGCCCGGCGGCCGTTCACGAACAGTTGCTCGAAGTACCATTGCCCGGAGGCAACCTCCGGGATGCGGGCTCGCCAGATGCCGTCTTCGCCCGGTTGAAAGCCGGTGATCGCTCGTCCGCCCGTGAACACGGGCCGCGCGCCGGGGGCCGCTTCGTAGATGACGGCGGCCCGGTCCGTGCCGCTGTCCTGTGGCGTCAGGATGAAGGGTGCGGTCAACGTATACACCCCGTCGGCCACGACGACACGAGCCGGCTCCTTCACGCTCGTGCCGCGCAGCAGATCGCGCGCCCGCTCCAGGGTCGCCACCGGACCATCGGTCCGCGCGGCATTAGGCTGCGCGAGCCGGCCCGACCAGGCGTTATTCCCGTCGGGCGACACGTAGAGAGTTGCCCCGTGTACTCGTGGCGCGAATGGAATGGCGAGGCTCAGCAGCAATACAAGGGATGCGAAAGCAGCGTTTTGGTTTCCCACGGGATAGGCTCCTGTCGTCTATCGGTTTCTCGTGACGCCGCAAGGCGTCCTTCGTAGCATGGGCGCGAGCGCCCATGAGTATCACGGGCGTCTCGCCCGTATAGGGCCGGAGGCCCTCGGCGTGCGCGGGTCGCGACACAGACCATCGTCAAAGGCAGAGCCTTTGGCGATGCCACCCATGCGGCGCCAATGGCAGCCATTCTCCTGATGAGTCGTGACGTGCAACTTCGGTAATGGCCGCCCGAATCACTCTCCGCGTAGGTCGTGCGTCCTCGCACGACATCTTCGGCGAGCGGGGACGCTCGCCCTACGAAGAGCGCCGGTCGCCGGGTTCTGATTACCGAACTTGTTCGTCAAAACTCATCAGGACCCCCGCCCTCGGGGGGCCTTCCTG
>VGYL01001082.1 GCA_016872975.1 Planctomycetota bacterium | reverse complement strand
GCCGAAGGGCGTCTCGATGCGGGCGTGCTTCCAGATGTCCTCCTGGATGCCCAGCATCCGGTCGAACCATTCGCCCCTGCCGGTGACCTCGACGATGGCAATGAGCCCGTCCTTGACGTACTCCGAGGCCTCGAAGATCAGGGCATCGTACTCCAGGACGAGCTTCTTCTGGTTCTGCCAGTCGTAGGGGACCGGGATGCGGTCGAGGTGGTTGCAGAGCTTCTGCTCCGCGTGGAGGACCTTGCGGACCGGGCCGTTCAGGGCCTCCTGGTCCACCACGAACGCCGCCCAGCAGAGGAACGGATAACAATCGGCCGCGGTGTCGCGGTAGTTCCATTTCCCGTCCGCGGGATACAGGCCCGTCTCCGGATCGATCACCGGCAGCGCCTTCTCGTGCAGCCAGCGCTGGACCTTGCTCAACGCATACCCGGCGATCCGGGCGGACCGCGACGCCTGCTCAAGAACCGCCTTGTCAACCTGCGGCTGCGCCGCGGCTCGGGCTCCCGCCCCGACGATAGACAGAATCGCGATCAGGCCAACCAACTGTCTCATGATCTGATCTCCGCCAAATGCCTGCCACATGCCCTCTTTCGTTACCTCCGACGACCGCGCAACGCGTGGCACACACCCGGCAAAGAGATGTGCGGCCGCCGGAGTTGCGACGCACCGGCCATTCTATCCGCGTTCGCCGCACATGACAATGGTACGGTCCGTCGTGGTAAGCGAACGAGTCGCCTGGCGACACGGCTCAGCGCGGGGCCGGGGTCGGTTCCAGCTTCAGCACACCGAGGTAGGTGAAATGGTAGGCGCTGTTGTTGGCGGGTGTGGGGGCCAGGCGGATCGTGATCTCGCCCGAATCGTCCGGGGCGATCCCGGCCACCGTGACGGACCTGTCGACGTTGTTGACGGCGTTAAGGGCCGCGAAGCCCGCATTGGAGCCGGTGACCGTGTAACCCGTCTCCCGGTTATCGCCGGTGCTCCTGTGCGAGGCGTAGAACGTGAGGTCGTAGGTCAGCAGCCGGTCCAAGCCGGTGAGCTTGAAGCTCGGGAACACGTCGCTCAGACCGTTGAAGGCTTCCGTATTGCCGAACAGCGAGTCGCGCGTGGCGTTCCGCGGGAACTGTGTCGAGGTGAGGGTCCCGTCGGAGTTGGCCCCATTGAAGCGGCTCAGGATCACCAGGCCGATTCCGGTCGGCGCGTTGTCTACCGCGACAAGATTGGGCAGCTTCCCGCCGAGGGTGGCGCCGAGGCTGTCGGTAACATTGTTCCAGAAGTGGACCGGACCGTCCGGGGCCGGACCGCTGGTGGTCGTGGTGGCCCAAGCACCGAAGTCGATCAGAAGCACTGGGATGCGGATCGTACCGGTGATTGTCGTACCGGGAGCAATCACGTTGCCGGCAAGGTCGCGCACACCGCTGACGCTTACGGTGAAGATCTCCGGCACCCGCGCTACCAGGGTGAGAGTGACCGTCCGGCCATCGGCGTCCAGTACCGCGCCGGCAACCTTCACCGCGCCGGCGTTGACACGGTAGTTGTCGATGGCGGTCGCCGTATTCGGATGCAGTTGCTCGTCAAAGAGCAGGCGGATCATCAGCTCACTGGGCGTGTTCGCCGAGAGGACCACCGGCGCCTCAACATCCGGGACAACATGGAGCATCGCGCCCCGGCTCACGGCGCTGTCGATCGGATTGCTGACACGCACCGAGATGACCGCCCCGTCCAGGTCGAGCGTCGCCTGCGGGATCGTGTACGTGAACTCGTTGGCGCCGTCAACTGCTGCGCCGTTCTTGAACCATTGCACGACGTAGCGCGGGGTGCTGTCCACCGCCGCCCGGAAGGTCACCGAACGGAACTGCAGGACCGTCTGATCGGCGGGCTCTTCCACGAAGACGACGGGCTTGGGCCGGGAGATCTCATCCATCTGCAGCACGCCCAGGAAGATGTAGCGGCGGTTGTTGCGCGTGGTCGGAGCCAGGCTGACCACGATCTCGCCATGCGCATCCGGCACGATTCCGTCGACGGTGGCAATCCCGTCGATACTATACAGGGGATCGTAAGCCACCCAGGGGGAGTTTTCCCCTGTCACGGTATGGCTGGTCTCGAGAACGGCAGGCCTGCCCGCTCGATCATCGAGAAATCCGTACACGGAGGCGTAAAACGTGAAGTTGTAGATTCGCGCGCGATTGAGGCCCGTCAGCTTGAAGCTGGGGGCCACGGTGAGGGCCTCATTGGGGGTCCTCCAGGTGCTATAGAGCGAATCCGCCGTGGCGTTGGGCACAAAGCGTGTAGACTTGACCGTCCCGGAACGACCGGGACCGCTGCCGTTGAAGGGGCTGAGCATCCGCAGGACGATGTCCGTCGGTTGGTTGCGGGTGTTGACCACGCCGGGGAGGATTCCCGTGGGTGAGCCGCCGATGGTTTCGGTGACATTGTTCCAGTAGTTCACCGGATCGTTTGGGCTGGGCCCGTGGCCGGTCATGAGGTCCGCCGCGCCGAAATCGAACAGGAAGGTCTGGCCCCTCGACGCGGACCACTCCTCCAGAAGCGGGCCGATCACCTTCTG
>VGYL01001081.1 GCA_016872975.1 Planctomycetota bacterium | reverse complement strand
ATCTCCCGCAATGAATTCTCCGCAATCACTCAGACGCTGTACGAGCATTGAACTCTCCGGCATCAGCATATAGAGCATATAGTCCCGCGTTTCGCAAATCCGGCGCCTGTATGTCATTGCGAGCGAGGCTCACCGAGCGCGGCAATCTATCCCTATCGTCGCGGAACTTATGAAACGCGATACTTCGATCATCTGAACTTGTCTCGGATCGATCTGCCTGCTGGCGCGGTGTCGAATTTCGGATTTCGGATTTTGTAGCTCCGGCCGTCGGCCCCGGCCTTCCGAGTAAGATCGATCCTTCCGCGAAGAACGTCCCCGCGACGCAGGCGGTCACCAGGCACGCCAGCGTGGCCGCGACCAGGGCCCGTACCGCGATCGGGCCGATGCCTTTGGCACGTTCGGGAGCCAGGGCGCAGATGCTGCCGACGAAAATGGCCATCGAGGCGATATGGGCGAAGCCGCACAGGGCGTACGCCGTAATGACCGCCGAGCGCGGGTGCTGCAGCAGCCCCTGCTCCATGGCCGCCGCCAGCTCGCCGTAGGCGGCCACTTCCGTCACGATCACCCGCGCGCCGACGATGCGGGAAACCACGCCCGCGTCGGCAGGCGGCACGCCCAGCACCAGTGCCACCGGGTAGAAGAGATAGCCGAACAAACCGCCCAGGGACCAGCGGCCCGCGGTGCCGAGCAGCGGATTGACCACGTCCCCAAGGCTGGCGAGGGCCAGGTTGACCAGGGCGACCAATCCCAGGACCGCGATCAGCAGGGCGACGATGCCCACGATCATACGGACGCCGGCGTTGGCCCCGTTGATGATCGCTTCCATAAGACTGCTCTCCCGCTCGTAGTAGGGCTCGACGCGCAGGCCCAGGGTCACCGGCCGCCCGCTCTCCGGCAGCAGGAGCTTGGACATCAGCAGCGCCGCCGGCGCCGACAGCAGCGAAGCGGAGATCAGATGGCCCGCGATCGTGGGAAATCGTTCCTGGAGCATCAGCACGTAGAGGGCCAGGATGTTGGAGGCGACGGAGGCCATGCCGGCCGTCAGGACCGTGCACAACTCCGAGGCGGTGAGGGTCGCCAGGTGCGGCTTGATTGTCAGGTTTGACTCCACCCCGACGAAGATGTTGCTGGCGACGACCAGGGACTCGGCCCCGGAGACCCGCATCAGCCTGGTAAACACCCGCGCGAAGGCCTTGACGATCCGCGGCATGATGCCCAGGTGATAGAGAATGGCGATCAGGGCGGAGAAGAAGATGATCGTGGGAAACCCCTGCAGCGCCAGGATGAGCCCGATCGACTCCTGCCCGTCTTCGCCCACCTGTCCCGGTCCCAGGGCCAGCCGGCCGAAGACGAAGCGGGCCCCGGCCCCCGCCGAATCGAGGATGCGGACCACGACATCGTTGACGACCAGAAAGACCCGGGCCCCGGCCGGAACGACGAAAACGAACAGGGCCACCGCGAGCTGCAGGGCGATCCCCCAGCCGATCACACGCCAGTTGACGTTGCGCCGGTCCGCCGATAGGACCCACGCCAACCCTACCAAAACAAAAACGCCTGCGAAACTGACCAGATTGTAGCCATCCATAGCCTGGGATTGTACGCGCGATGCCAGGCCTCTGCAACGGCCTGCCCCCAATCACGGAACTGGCCCGGTTCCACCCAACCGGTTCGCGGAAGGGCACAGGCCCGGGGACCCAGGGACGCGGGAGGGGCCCCGCAGTTCCCGATCCTCGGCCCCCACCCCGGCCCGCGGCAAATTGGCTTTGTTTTTTCCGGCCGAAAGACCGGCCGAAGCGATCATAACCCTCTTTCGCAAAAGCACTTGTCACCCCTACGGGCTCCCACGAAATTGGCTTTGTTTCGCACGAATCTCCCCCGCGCAGTGCGGAGACTACGGAGCCGGGGACCCGCCAGTCAGGTTCTGGCGCGCCCAGCATGCAAGTCCCTCTCTCCGCTCCGCGTCCCCGTCTCTGTTGCCTGCGCACGTTCTTCCCTTTCCGCATTCTTGTGGCCGGCTCGCTCCCGGTGCCCTCCGTGGCTCGGGTCGTTCTTCCCGATAGGTCGCGACGGCCTTCTGGCCGGAGGGCCGCGCCTGTATTATAGACGCTTGGGTGCTCTGGTATGTTCTGCAAATACCGAAACTGCGCCAGAAATTTTGGCGCATGCGGTCTTTGGCTCATCCGGATCTTGCGTACTCGCACGACCGCTTCCGGCGTGCCGGATCGGCGCCGGTGAAACGGTCTAAGAGGGTGTGTGAGAACCCAGCTCCGTGATGGGTGGCAGCGGCAAGCGGAGTCTTCGGAGCTTGCCGATGGTTTCGTCCATCCGCCATCGGCAAAGCCTGCGGCCTTGCCGCTGCCACCCGTCGCCCTGGACCAGCCCCAGGCCAAGGCTTCTCACACACCCTCCAGGATAAGACGAAGAGAAGAAGTGGCGAGGGGAAGGATGGCCCCCCCGGCACCTCGCACGGAGGTGGAGGCCAAAGGGCTTCCGAACAGCTTCCCGAACGATCGCGGACCTGTGCCGTAGTGGAGCCCGAAGCGGGGCACGCCGCCCCCCAATG
>VGYL01001080.1 GCA_016872975.1 Planctomycetota bacterium | reverse complement strand
AGACAGGCCGCGCCCTGCGGGCCTATCGCGGGCGCCCAGGCGGGAAAAGTCACGGTATCGAAGGCGCCCACGACGATGACGTTTCCCGCGTGATCGGTCGTGAGGCCCATCGGCCGGCTCTCGTGATCATAACCCAGGTAGCCAGAATATTCGAGGGTAGGATCGATCGTCAGCGGGTAGTTGGGATCATACCGGCCGAGGACAAACGACACGTTCCCGTCCGGCGCGAGCGTGTATGCCGCGCTCACCGCCACGCGGCGGCCGTGGATCTCCTGCCAGGCGACCGGCGTGTGCTCTGTCAGCCCGTCGGCGTCTTGGGGCAGGCCGACCTGGAGATTACCCAGCGCATCCAGGCGGACATCCGTTGCGCCGTCATACCGCCACTGGATGGCCGTGGGGTCGGCGGAGGGCGCGACGACAAAGGTGCCCTTGAGTCGCCCCTGCCCGCCCTCGTACTTCAGGTCAACGCCGGGGTAGAGCTGCCGGTAGATGATGCCGGCGTATAGCGGGATGCCCCGCCGCCACTTCGACGGGTCGTTGCCGAGGAAGGAATTCATCACGCCTGGCAGCCGTTTCGCGCCGGCGACCACCGCCGCGGGGTTAGCCCCCTCGAAGCGCACGCGAAGGACGGTCGGGGCCGCGGCTGCCGGTCTCTGTCCTGCCGCCGGTTCACGCTGGGGCCTGCTGTGGCCGGTCTCCTGCCCGGGCCACGTGGTTTCCATCCGCGGCGACGCGGCTCCTTGCCCCGATGATTCATCCGGCGGAACCGAGCGCCTGGCCGCGCCCGGCAGACTCAGGATCACCTCGTTGGCGGTGAAGAAGAGCGTCCCGCCGCCCAGCAGGGTCTGGAAACGCACGGGGGAATCGCCCCGATCCAGAGTGGGTATAAAGACCGGCTGGCTCAAGGCCGCGGCCGGTTGGTCGGCGTGAGTTACCGGCGGTGCAGTCGAGTCGAGCGCAGGCGCGGCAACCTGCGGGACAACCAACCCCGGCGCGGGTGTGGACGCTGGCGGTGTGCTCGACTGCGGCACAGCCGGCAGCAGCAAAGCGATACATGCCAGCAGCGCCAGACTAAGGCGTAGACGAGAAGAAGATGAGCTGCTCGCGTACATTTCCGTATCCTCCTGTTTCTGCTCGACGGGTGGGATGATTCAATACCACGGTCTCTCCTTTTCTCATATGTGGGCCGGCGTGAGCGTAAAAGTAGGCGTCGGCGTGGCGGTCGGTGGTAGCACGGGCCAGGGCTGGCGCCACGCCTTGACGACCAGCGGCAGGTAGGCCCGGCAGTCCGGCGTTTGGGCGGTGGTCATGATGTCCACCACATCCACCCGGCCGTTGGCGTTGGCATCCAACAGGCAGACGCCGGCTGGTGTTGGGCTGGCAGTGGGCGTCGCCGTGACCGTTGGCGTGCTCGTGGGTGTTGATGCAGGTGTGCGCGTGACGGTGGGCGTAGCCGTGGGTTCGGGCTGACGCCATTCGTAGGCGCCGATATCGGGCTGGGCGTCGCGGGCAAGGCCATCGAAGTCGTCGAGGGGCGCGCCATTTGGAGAACCCTGGTTGATAGCGGGCGAGCCAGCCGACAAGTGATAATCTCGCATCAATGGATTCACGAACGAAGGTGACACGTCAACCAAGTCATCCGCACCGTAAAACTCGAACTCGGGGTCACGATCCCCGTCAGTCAGGTTGTGATCCACCGTCAATGCCGGCAAAACGCTGGGATCAGCAGCCATCTGCGAATAGATATTCTGGCTGGAGATGTTGTTTCGGATGACCACGTTCTGCACCTGCGTGTTCTCGATGCCGATCCCCCCGCCCCAGGTATCCCGCCCATTGTAAGCAAAGGTGTTGTTGATGATGGTGACGTCTGTAAACGGGTGCGTCGCAATGCAGCAGGCCGACAGCCAGAGGCCCACCAGGTTGTTGTAGGCGATGTTGTTGTACAGGCGGACATTCTCCAACAGCCCGCCCTGCTCCGAAGCCAACGAAAAGCCCATCGCCGGGATGTCGTGGACGACGTTCTGATACACCGCGATGTCGAACAAATGCTCGGCCTCGGCGTCCACGTAGATGCCCACGTGATTCAGGTTGTATATACGATTGCCGTACACCTTGCCGTGGGACGAAGCGTCTTTGACGGAAAGCCCCTCCTTGCCCTCCGTCCCAGGCATGACATCGTGGACGTAGTTGTAGCGCACCTCGAAGGCGTCGGTGCTGCTGATGGAAATATGCTCTTGCCAGGGGCCGGTGCAGGCCCCGACCACCTCGTTGCCATCTACGATGACGTTGTTGCTGTTCCATGCCGAGATGCCGGACGAATAGGTGTCATAGGTGTAGTTATGCTCGATGGTGATGTGGCTGGAATGGTCGGCGACGATGCCGTAGTAGACCGAGTGGATCACTCGCAAGCCCGCCACCCGGATGTAATCCCGTCCTGTAAGGTCGAACAGGCCGCCGTATTCCGGCACGTCTACGCCTGTTCCGTCAATGGCGACCTGGTCCCCAGGATACGCCGCGTAAGTAATGTAACTTCCCGCGCTGCCCGAATTGAACGGCACGACGCGCTCGCGG
>VGYL01001079.1 GCA_016872975.1 Planctomycetota bacterium | reverse complement strand
CCTCGGCCAGACCATACTGCTTGAGACCCACGATGCTCCAGTTGCTGTTGGCCGTCAGCCGCACGTAGCGGGCCATGACCCCGTCGAGCTTCACGACGGTGTTATGGGCATAACCCCCCTGGGCCGGCGCCTGGGCGAACTGCGTGTCCTTCAGCCGCGTCCAGGTGGTCCCATCGGTCGAGGTCTCGATCGTCACATCCTTGAAGCCATAGCCCAGAACCGGCTCGAACTCCGAGTTGTGGTTCCAGACCCACAGCTCCGACAGCTTGTACACCTTGTCGAAGGCATAGCGAATCCACGTCGGCTGCGTGCCGGTCATGCTGCTGAGCCACATGGCGTCACTAACCGTGGAGTGCTGATCCGCGGTCAGGCCGGAGTTGTTGACCGTGTTGGCCGGCGTGGTGGTCGTCTTGTCCTGGCTGGAGGCGGTGGCGGTCACACCGGTGATCGCGTAGGCATAGGGCTCGACGGTGAAGCTCCAAATATCGCCCCGGTGGACCGCGCTGCTCGGCGGGGCATTGACTTCATCCACCCGCCAGTAGTAGGTCTTGCCGTACTCCAGCAGAGCCGTGGGTTTGTAGGTGGTGCCGGTCTGGCCCGGGCTGACGAGCGTGCCGGCCTTGGCCGTATTGACATCCTCGAAGGACGTGCCGAGATACACGTTGTGCGTGTTGGCGAACGGGCCCGGCTTCCAACTCAGGACCGGATCGCGCGGCACATCCACGGCCTTGCTGTCCGGCAGCGGACTCTGGGCTCCCAGCTTGCTCTTGACCACCGTGGGGACGTAGTCGCCTTCGTACCACTTGGCGTCATCGACCCAGAACTCCGCGGCGGCAAAGCCGATGTGGAAGGTGACGCCGGCCGGAGCAACCGTACTCGCAAACACCGGGGTCGTCACATAGTATTCCGTCCATTTCTCGGTGATCGTGACGACCCGCTCACCGTAGCCCGTCCACGGACTGGTGGCCAGTTCCGGCTTCATGTTGACCTGCAAGGTCCCGGTCTTGCACTTCATGAAGGCGGACAACGTGTATTTCTTGCCCTGTTGGAACACGATGCCGCGCGGCTGCAGGCCCATATCCCAGAAGTTGGCGCCCGGGGCGGCGACCCGCAGGTACAGGCAGTACTTGCCCTCGATAGGCCCTTCAGGCACCGTGGCGCCGACACAGTCCTGCACCACCTGGGTGGTCACGGCGCCGTAGGTGGTCCAGGGCGACATCGCCCCGGTCTCAAAGCCGGGGTTCAACAATAAGTTCGTGATTTGTTGGGCCTGGCTCGGGCCGGAGACGACGAGCCCGATTACCAGAACCGTAGCCAACCAGACTGCTCGATTTCTCATGCTGCTTGCTCCTTCCTGTTTTCGTTGTCGTACGACTTGACTCAACTGACCTCTCCTCGTCCACCGCGGCACGCAGGGTGCCTGACGTACCCTCATTGGCGTGGGGGATCGAGACCGGTGTAAACCGCGTCGGCCCGCACGTTCCAGCCCGGCACGACCACCTGCACGAAGACCCGTTCGCGCATGATTTTCCTCCGTCCCACCAAAGAACAATAGAATGCGGCGCGTCCGGGGCACGTGCCCGGACGGGTGTCCGCCTGTGCAGAGATGACAGACTGATTTGTCTGTTGCTGGTTCACCGCCCGTCCTATCGACCTCCAACCCGAGCCCGATGACCTCCCCTGGGCGGAAAGTCGTCTCGGGCGCCGCCCTCAGCTTGCGGCTACCTCTGGGGCCGGGTGCCTCGGGGCCACCGGAACCACTCCACCGGCCCGCAACTGACACCTGGCAGTACTGTCATGGGGATTTCCTGCACCCGCTGTCCTGCGTCTGTGCTCGCCGCGACGGTGGCGCCCCTGACCCGATGCTCCTCCACAGAAAACTTATTCCTTGGAACCGGCCCCTGTAACGCCCCATAATATGCCCCTGTCCCTCCGGTGTCAAGCCCAAATTCCGCCCCGCAGACGATCCGGCCTCCTGGTAGACCGCGATGACCCAGTGCCGGCCCGGTCCGTACCACAGGAGCCGCGGGTCGCGTCCCTTATGCCGGATGACGGGATTGCCCGCGTATTCCGTGAACGTCCGCCCGTGGTCGTTGCTGTAGGCGATACACTCGCCCCGCCCGGTGCTCGTATAGGCGACCACGACCACATCGTCCAGTCCGGTCTGGAACCCGCCGGTGTTGTTGACATCAACCACCGCGCTGCCGGAGTAGCACCAGTCGCCGAACCGCTGCGGGTACAGCGCAATCGGCAACTCCTGCCAGTGGACCAGGTCCCGGCTGACCGCGTGCCCCCAGTGCATGTTGCCCCACTGGACACCGCAAGACCTCCTGCTTCAGGGGAAAGGCGAGTGATCGTCTCGCCCTCGGCAGCCACAGTCACATCGGACCCGTCGGTTCCGTGCGGGCGGAAGAGCCCAGGGAGGCCCTGCGTGGGCGGAAATCCTTCGCAGAGCCGCCCACCGGGGGAAGAGGACAGGAGGACTGGAATAGTGGAACAATGGAATATTGGAACAGCCGGCGTTTTGGATTTTCTTCGTTTTCTTCCGTTGGGAATTTGTTTCGGATTTCGGA
>VGYL01001078.1 GCA_016872975.1 Planctomycetota bacterium | reverse complement strand
CCCCATAGTGCCCCATCCCACGCTTCTGCCCCCGCTCAGCGGCTCAGTTCAACCAGTTTGATCCGCAATGCTGCAGCACTGCGGATCAAACCCTATCCGCTGCACTGCGGATCAAACCCTATCCGCTATCCGGGGTGGGGAAGTGAGACTTCAACGTGGTTTCACGGATGGCCGCGGTCTTCTCCCCGCCACCCGCCGCGCTTTTCAACCGACGTCCACGCTTGAGCCCTAGTGCCAGGACGAGACCTGAGCGTCATATGATCGTCGGTACAGGAGCCTCCCACGCCCTCGTCCCTCGGGATCCCAGCCGGGCCTACGAACGCACGAGCCTGCTCGTCACCACCAACCTGCCCTTCGAGAGCTGGACCGAAGTCCTGGGCACCGAGCGGCTCGCGGGAGCCCCGCTCGACCGCCTCACGCACCGGATCCACATCCTGGAAGTCAACGGCGAGAGCTATCCCATGGCTTCAAAGGCCTGCCGGACGATCTCGACGTCCGTGGCATGAGCCGAGCGGGGACGGAAATCGGGCGGCGTGCCATGCGCGTAGCCGAAGAAGTCGCAGCCGGCCTGGTGCCAACGCCGCCAGGAGTGGGGATCGCATTCGCCCTCCTCCGTGCGCCCGGTGATCGTCGTCATCACGCGCTGACCGGGCTTGCGGACCGACAACAGCCACTCGACCACCTCGGGCCGGGAACATTCGGCAAACAGCCCGTCGCTCTCGTTGAGCATCGGATGGTCTGCCCAGACGGCCTCCGCCGCTTTCCAGTAGGGGACGTTGAAGAGAATCCGGGTCCCCCGACTCGTTCCCTTGACCGCATCGTGAAGGCGATAGAACTGCTCGGCGAGCACGGCGCGCTTGTAGCGGAGTTGCTCGTCGGGGGTGATCTCTGCCGCCAGCTTCGGCATGTCGCGGCCGATGATGCGCTTGAACGGTGCCTTGGCGTAGTCGGCGGGAACCACCGGGTCCTCGTCCGGCCTGAGCCCGCCATAGCCAAACCAGTCGAAGAGCAACCAGTCCACAGGGAACATCCCGAGGAACTCCCGAACCCGGGCGCAGAGCAGATCCGTCCAGCCGGACTCAGGCGCGAGGAAGCCGTGGCCGGAACCCTGCCGGCTGCCGGGCACGACCCAGTCGCCCCGGTGGTTGCTCATCACTAGGTCGGCGCCGACGCAGAAGTAGGACCACACCGGCACGCCGCGGTCGCGGGCCAGCTTGTACAGGCGCGGGAAGAGCTGGCTGCCGGGCCCCGGCGCCAGCGGCCCGAGCCTCGTGGGATAGAGCGCCGTGCCCCCGAAGATGTACGCCTGGCAGTACATGACGTTGGTGCCGATGTCCATGTGCCAGTTGAAGTACTCCTCGGGGTCCACGAACGCCCAGTCGTGGGGTGCAGCCGGCCGCTGGTACGGGTCGATCGCCCAGTTGAGGTCGCAGTGCATCAGTTTGATGGGATGCGGACCGCCCATGTCTTCGTTGCGTTTCATTTTACCCTCTGTTCCTCTCCTGGCATCGGCCAGCGGAACGGCGTGGCCGGCAGATCTTCCTTGTTGAACAGCGTCGCCCGGGGCCAGCCAGCCCAGGCGTAGCGGACCTCCGCCGGGGCTTTGACGTCGGCGCTGGTCACGATCACGGTGTCGCCCTTGATCTCCGCCGCGGCGGCGACGAACGCCTTGCCGTCGGCCGACAGTTCGAAGCCCATCAGCGCGCTACCCTTCGCGACCAGGCCGCCGCCGACCCCGTCGAACCGGATGCGGCATTCCAGGCCGTTCTTCGGCCACGCTATCAGCGTGCGGACACCTTCCTCATTCTCGCCCATCCGGGCGGCCTAAGGTGAGCAGATACGCGTCCTGCTGGCCGATGCTCGGTACCACCACAGTGACGGCCGGTCAAGATCCACGGGCCGCTGACCCGCCGATTTCCCGACAGCAGCCCGCCACGAACTTCGTCTGTTCCATGTTGCGGTGGGGGTAGCCGGCCAGGCCCAGGACAAAGTGATCGCCGTGGCCCGCTTCACGGATCATCTGGTGGATGTCGGCGCGCACCGCGGCGCGGTCGTCCATCGGCCCGGCGAGCTGATTCACTCCCGCCATGATCGTGATGCGGTCACCGAGCGCCTTGCGTCCCTGGGCCACAGTCACGTTGCCGAGCGGCGTGCCATCCATCGCCCCCAGGATCAGGCCGTCTTCGCCGATCAGCTTTCGCCGCTCGCGGGTGCGTTCAATGCCGGCCGGATCGGGTTCGATAACCTCGTCCTCGAAGGTCGCGGCGAGCGCGGCCAAATCCTTCGGCTCCTTCACCAGATGCTCGGTCCAGTTGCTGGACACGGCGCCGCTGCTGTCGCGGCAAACCCGGGTCACTTCGCGCAGGTCGCCGGCGGGTGTGTGCCAGACATTGGCCGTCACGTCGCCCTCGGTCCGGCTCTCGACGATTACGTTCCGCCGCGAGATGCGGACCGCCGGCATGCCGAACCAGTCCATGATATCGAGCCCGAGATAGCGCGAAAACACGACCGTGGAGGTATCGCCCCAGCGCACCTCGCCCAGCGCCTTCGCCAAGGCGGGGTCCATGCCTTCGC
>VGYL01001077.1 GCA_016872975.1 Planctomycetota bacterium | reverse complement strand
CATCGTTCTACACATCCTTGCCTTGTCGCAAAGGGTGGCATCGCCAAAGGCTCCGCCTTTGACGATGGTTGATGCCCTCAATGGTGCCTCGACCGTACGCGAGAAAGCCATCGTCAAGGCCCGAAGCGTTGGCGCTGCCACCCGTTGACGCCGTCCGTGTGTTCACTCTCGGGACTTTGCGATCGCTCCGGCTCGAGGCGGCCTACCCAGGGCAATTGCCTGTTCGGCGACGGAGCCGTTTGGAGTACCGCCTTCAGGCGGCTCCACGCCGTCCCAACGTGGAAGGCAGGACAGTTCCGACCCGCGTAAACGCGGTACTCCGAACGGCTGGGGCCACCGTCCGGGTGTCGTTCGCAGACCGGTCAAAGATAACCGTGTCCCCATGCAATTGCCTTGGCGGCTTGCCCCTTGGCAGGAGTCGCCGGGAGAGCATATACTGTGTGGCGGGTTGCATGGTGCGATTTCCAGTCAAAGGTCGGATACATGATCCTGTCGAATATCGAGATTCAGAGGGCTTTGGAAGAAGGGCGGTTGGTGATCGAGCCGGAGCCGTTGCCGCGGCGACCGACGGCGGGGGAGTACTGTCCCTACGACACGCACGCGGTGGACTTGCGGCTGCACCACGAGATCACGGTGCCGCAGGCCGGGCCGTACCACTACGATGTCTGCGAGCGCGGGACGCTGTCGGAGGTCATTGCCCGGCACTCGCAGAAGTTCCTCCTGACGGACGAGAAGCCGTACCCGCTCCGGCCGCACCAGTTCCTTCTGGGCCGGACGCTGGAACGGATCGAGCTGCCGGTGGACCGGGGGACGCCGCACCTGGCCGCGCGGATCGAGGGCAAGAGCAGCCGGGCCCGTTGCGGCCTGATGGTCCACTTCACCGCCCCGACCGTCCATCCCGGCTGGGCGGGGCCGCTGACGCTCGAAATGATCAACCTCGGGCCCATGACCCTGATCCTGCGGCCCGGCATGCCCATCGCCCAGCTCATCATCGAAGAGGTCCGCGGCGAGATCTTCCTCAACCCCAGCGAGTTCCACGGCCAATCCACGCCCGAAGGACTCGCATAGAACGCGAAGATCCGAAGCTCGGACTTCGAGAACTCCACCGCAGGCGGACGCTTCCTTCGGAATCTGCCGTGATTCCAATGAGTTTTGACGAGCAAGTTCGGTAATGTGTAGGGTGGGGCTTGCCCCACCGCTTTCCTTGGGTCCGGCTTCCTGGTGGGGCAAGCCCCACCCTACAACCACACGCTGCCTGGCGCGAGGCACATCGCGGAAACGACGGGTGCGGCGCGATTACCGGTCTTGTCCGTCAAAATTCATCAGAGACGCTGATGGATGGCTCGGGGTACAGCCCGACGCCACACGGTCGCTGGAGAGACAAAGATACTTATGGTGATTTCGCTTCGATGAACTGTCTTTTCGGGGCGGGGGCGCCGCGCAGAAATCCCTCCGTGCTGAGGTCTTCGTCGAGGTCCGGCCAGTGAATGCCGTAGCCGCCGCCCGACAGCTCCCAGCGGTCGCGCTGCTCTTGGGTCGCGTTCAGGAGCCTCGGGTACCAGGCAAGGGGCACTGTAATCGTCCGGCCGTCCATGAGGTCAACGCTCAGGGTATCATCGTTCGACCGGACCGCCTTGACCCGTTCATCCGCGCTCGGCGCCAAAATCCCCATGCCACATCTCCAAGGATATGGGGAGGCTCGTTCGGCTTGTGACTGTGCCAATACAGTCGGTATGGGCCAATCCTCAAAACCGTCGGCATCCCGAAAGTCCTCATAATCCTTTTGTCGGATGGTAACAGATTGGGGATCGCGCAACAAGAAGAATCCCGCGGGGTCCGCAAAATCGGAAAGCGACGGCAGTGGGCCGAGTCTCTTGTCGATTCGGTTGCACGGACCAAGGGGCGGTGCTATCCTGCTCTCTTGAAAGGTCTTGCCCAATGAGAATCAAAGAAGTCCGTCCACAACCGAATTGGGTGCTGTCCATCGTCGCGGAAGACGGTCGCGTTGGCAGTTTTGATGTTAGCCCTTATCTGGCATATGAAGCATTTGAAGCCCTTCGCGATCTCACCGAGTTCACGAAGGTCTCCCATGGGGGGTATTTCGTCGCATGGGATTGCGGCGTCGATCTGTCGGCAGATACGATCGAAGCTCACTGGCGTGTCGAAGGGGCAGCAGATTAGCACGCCGCCCCCAGTGCGGATCCGTCCTCAGAATGTGCCTGGGAGAGCAAGAATGAAGTCGAGCAAGTCTGAATGGTACTTGGGCCGACATTGGGTATTGCTCTTCGGTCTGCAGATCCTCCCGTTCGTTGTGTTGCTTGTTGCCGGTACCGTATTGGCCGCCCTGGCGCGAGCGAAGCAGGGGGACCCCTTCCTGCTCTACCTGGCATTGGGCCTTGCCGGCGCAGGCCTGATTCTGTTGTTTATGGCCAAGCTGCCGCTGTACCGCCAGGGCAGGTTCCTCACCTTCGGATCGAAACTGCTGCCGGCAAACCGCCGCCGTCTGTACCGGGGGGCTTGTGCTCTGATCGGATTGAGCGCGATTATCATGCTGGTGCTCTTGGCTGCGCTCCGATGAGTTGGC
>VGYL01001076.1 GCA_016872975.1 Planctomycetota bacterium | reverse complement strand
TCCAGTGGAAGGTGACTTCCAGCGGCCGGAAGGCGGCCACGTGCAGCTTGTGGTTGACCTCCATGCGAACGCTGTAGAGGCTGCACGCGTCCGAGCCGGCGGCGGAGCTGTGGAGCAGGTACTTGAACAGGACCGACCGCGTCCGGGCCGGGATATCGGTGACGGTTTCGAAATGGAGCACGTCCCACGGCGTCTCGGTCCGGTCCAGCGAGTAGCTGCGCCGCCAGGTCCGGCCTTCATCGAACGAATGCAGCAGATCGATGTGGGACTTCGGCGCGCGATTGTAGAAGCGGCCGCCATAGTTGATGCGCGTGATGTCCGTCGGGGCCTCGACCTTGAAGACCACGTAGGCGTCCTGGTTGGCTGCCACGGCGTGCATGACCCCCTGGTATCCGGGGTGCTTGGCTTTCGCGGTCATGTTCTTCTGCTCGACGACGTAGGGCTGGTAGCTCTCGCCCTGGAGGTCCGGCCAGACCACGATGGATTCCGTCTGCTCGCCCGTGCCCACGTAGACCGTGTTCTTACCCACCCGCAGTTGCGGCTGGGTCTTGCCGTTGAGCATGGTCGTCGTCTCGAACTCGATCTCCTTCAGACAGGCATCCGCCGGGTCGGCCTGGCCCATCAAGCACACCCGCACCAGAACGTCATACGCGCCGTTGACCGCCTCGCCCAGCGCCAGCTCCAGCGGGACATCGCCCACGCCTTCGCCCTGCCACAGTTCCTTCCAGGTGAGCCCGTTGGTCGTGCTGAGCGCCAGGGCCGCCGCGTCCGCCGCGGTCTTGCGGGCGAAGCGGGCCTTGATCCGCAGATGCGTGATGACGTTGGCCCCCTGGACCTTGAAGACGATCGTGCCCGGCGTGGCGGCTTTCGAGGGAACGACGCCCGCCGGAGGGATCGCCCGACAACCGGAGATGCTGTAGGTCGCCTCCTGCAGACCCGCCTCGGTCAGCGCCGGCCGGAACACGCGGACACCGTTGCCGCGAATGTGGTAGCGCGGGTTGGCTTGCTCGGGGTCTTTGCCGTTGTTGGGCACGTAGTACTCGGGGGCGTCGCCGAGGCTCCGGTAGTAACGGGTATAAACCTCGTTCTCCCGGAGGTTGAGGATGCAGCGATGGCCCCGGTCCCAGTTGTTGTAGTAGTAGCGGTACTTCAAGCCGTTCGGGTTGAAGCAGCGATGCTCCTGCGCCAGGTCGCGCGGGCAGTCGGCCCCGGTGAGGAAACCGTTGTTGCTGGTGCTGTTGAGGCAGTGGTAGCGGGCGATGTGCCCCGGCTCGACCCGGCCGCCGGAGGCGGCGCAGCCGCCCTCTTTGCCGATGTCCTCGACCCCGGCGATGGTCCTGCCGTCGCACAGCGTATAGAGGGCCGACATGCTGCTGTCGTACATGTGCCAGCGGCCGTCGTACTGCACCTCCGGCACGGTATGCAGCGTGACATCCCAGAACTTGACCGGGTACCCCAGGGCGTCCCAGATCGCACAATTGATCCCGGCGACGGTGCTGCACATGGTATAGCCGTAATCGTTGAACTGGCGGATCGGGTCGGTGCACTCCACGCCGTGCAGGTGCATCGGGTTGGTCTGCCGCCGCGCGAGGTGGTTCCAGTAGAACAGGGCCCAGCACTTCTCCTCGGGGCTCGGCCAGCGAGCCGTGATGCTGTGGAGCAGACTGTCCAGGTCGTGATAATCGGGCGACGCATCCGTGACCACCTTGATGTTGCACACCGCGCCCGAGACCGTCGAGATCATCGCCGCGAGCGCGAGTCCCACCACGATTGCGGCCAGTCCTGCTGTCATTCTCATATGTCGTTGCCCTCAGTGATTTGTCCCTACCATACGCTTGCCGGACGGATTCCGCAAGTCTGCCGCAGGTCTTTCGTCGGGCAGGGTGCGTGGTGCGGAAAACCCGAGCAAGTGCTAAATTCCAAGCACCAAATCCCAAACACACCGCGTCAGCGGGGAGATCAATCCAAAGCACCAAACGGGAAGAAAACTCAAGACCTCTCGCGCCGGACCCGGCCACCCAGCAAGGGCGTTTCTCACACCGGGCGCCAGCGTTTTGGACCTTGGAATTTTGGATTTGAGACTTGTTTGGAATTTGGTGCTTGGTGCTTGGAATTTCCGCCGGCTTTCGTGCCTGGAACCGGCGTCTTGCGCCCTTGGCCTCACTGGCCCGGTGCGGCGTCGCGCAACACGGCCCGCGGGGCGCGAAAGACTGTGCCGTGCCGCGCCTCGGGCGGCGTTTTCACTGCGCCGGTCCGGTCGGTCCAGTGGAGCAGGTCTTTGGACGTGGCCAGGCCGAAGCGGTTGGCCCGCAGGCGGAAACGATCGAAGTAGAGCCACCACTCGTCGCCGACCTTCAAGAGCGTCGGCCCCTCCACCCACTGGCTCGCCTGCACGCTCGACCCCGGGCCCACCACCGGCGCGCTCCACGGCTGGTTCGGATCGCCCGGCGCGCGGAACCTCGGCGCCGGCGGCTGCGCCGGATCGGCCCGTACGATCGTCGTGTCGCGGGCGTCCCGCCCGCGCTGCGAAGGCGGGACGCCTTCGACACGGGCCGGGGCGACGGCCAGCCGCAAGTTCTTGCCGCCCAG
>VGYL01001075.1 GCA_016872975.1 Planctomycetota bacterium | reverse complement strand
GCAGCCCCATGAAAAACTGGCGCAAGAGGAAAATAAAGAACGGACTGCCGAGCCACGCAGGGATCACCAGCGGCAAATAGGTATTGATCCAGTTAAGCTTCCGGAAGATGATATAGAGCGGAATGAATGTGACGAAGCCTGGCAGAATCAGGGTCGCGAGCACAACTGCAAAGACGATATCGCGTCCGGGCCAACGCACCCGGGCGAAACCATACGCGACCAGCGCATTAGAAAGCACTGCCCCGATCACTGATGGCACAGCCACAATCAATGTGTTGATCACATATTGAGCGAATGCCGCTTGCCGAAAGGCGGAGACGTAGTTGTCCCACCGGATGGGATTTGGAATCCATATCGGGGGCCAAACAGCCAACTCCTGTGGGTTTTTTAGGGAAGTGGAGATCATCCAGACCCAGGGCAGGACAAAGAAGCCAGAGAAGAAAACGAGCGCTGCATACTTGAACACGCTCGTGGTCGCGAACAGAACGCGATAGCGGAGGGTGCGCGGTCGCCGTCTCGGCCCATCGGCTACGGCCGCAAGGGTTGTCTGGCGTGTCGAAACCACATCAGTCTCCTCGAAGAGCAGCAGGGGGTAGCAGGGGGTAGCCTGCTACCCCCTGCGCAGGTTGGTTAGCCCGCCTTGGAGCGCCAATCGTCCAGTTCCTTCTGTGCTTGCGTCGTCACGAAATCAAGCGCCTCCTGGGTGCCTTTCTGCCCCAGGCGCACCTTTTCCCACTCGGTGTTCATCAGCGAGAGATAGGAATCGCTGGTCGGGATCTTCGGTGGGTAGAGGTAGTAGTCTGATTGGAACAGATCCGGCAAGAAGATTTCTTGGTAGCCCGGGCAGGCGCCAATGACTTCGGTCTTGAACTTGGGCCAATCCATCATCTGTTTCGACACAGGGCCGTTCACGCAGAGCCACGTCGTGAAAAGGCTGGTGTAGACATCACGATTGCCGGTCGCACCGGTCATTGCGCTGATGATGTCCCAGGCAGCCGCCGGATCGGGCGACCCTTTGGTAATGATCCAGCCATCTCCATACGTGTACATGCCCTTCTTGGTCTCGCCGGCCGGCCCTGGCAAGGGCCAAACCGTGAACTCGAAGTCCTTGGGTTTGAAGTTGCGCAAGGTGTTGAAGTGCCAGGGGCCAGTCACAACGGTCGCACGCAGACCGGAGAGGAAGGGATCCATGCCGGCCGAGCGCTCGCCACGGCCCTGGAGTGAGGCATAGAAGTCCTGCATCTTCTTGGCGCCGACTCGCTTCCAGCGATTGGCTACCCAATCCAGCGCCTTGACGTTATTGACGTGGTTCGCTGTGATCTTCCGTCCATCGGTGGAGACGTACTGGCCGAGGAACCGACCCATGACCATCGCTGCCCAAGTCAGATCGCCGCCCAAGACATCAATGTTGTTGTTCTTATCGTAGATGGTGAGCTTCTCCCAGACGGCATCCAGTTCCTGCAACGACTGCGGAGGCTTGGCGGGATCAACGCCCTGCTGCTTGGCGATCTTCGTGTTGACGAACACTCCCCAGCATTGATTCCACATGCTCGCGTAGTAGTACTTGCCTTCATACATGCCCAGTTCCCAAATGGGAGGCGCCATCCAATCCTTGAGCACCTTCACCTGATCTGGTTTGCCGATTTCATCGAGGGCCAGGAGCGCCTTCTGGGCCGCCAACTGATAGGCAATGTTCGCGCCGAAGATCACGGCGGTGCCCGGTGGACTGCCCGCGGCAATCGCAGCTAACAGCTTCTGCGTCATCGCTTCGGGGACAACTACGTGCTGGGCCACAACCCGATTTTGGGACTGGTTGTAGCCATCCAGGATCTTCTCGATGTTCTTTGCGGCATCCTCGGTCCAGCCGGTCCACACATCCAGTTTGATCGGCGCTTTCGCGGGCGCAGCAGGAACTGGCTTTGCTTCTAAGGCCGGGGCGGCCGCCGGCGGCGGGGCAGGCGCACAGGCCGCTAGAGCAGCTCCTGCGGCCCCAAGCGCGGCCAGTTTAAGGAATTCACGACGACTGACGGTTTGCGTGGCAGACATGGTGTACTCTCCTTTGTTGCTTGTTCCTGGAAAACCCTCAGCACGGAGGGAAGACGGGCCGACGTTCAGAAGGGAGCGCCGGCAACCACACGCGATGCCATCTCGATTGAACGCACCACTCACTTCCTGCACATCACCTCCTTTGGCCCAACTCTATGTGCTGGTTGTCGTCGCCTGACCGATCCCGAAGAGCATTGGTCTGAGCCTGCGCATCCACATCACAATACCACGGCTCTGCCAGATTGTCAAAGGCCCGAATCGAATCTGGACGACGACATTATACTGTTGATAGGGGTGTAGGGCGAAGCATTCTTGGGCGCGCCCGTGGTCAAGCACGATGGCTTCTCGTATCCGGAAACCTGGTTAACACTGAATGGCGGTCGGAATGCTTCACCCCTCCGTGTCCTTTGGGCTGGAGGCTGGCCCCTTACCCGCGGTCCGGCAGGTCGTACATCGCCATCAGATACGGGTGTTCTGGATCGTGGTGCGTCAGCGTCTGCGGATTCTCGACGCGGCCGGCGGGGCGGCAATTGGAGCCCTCGGCGC
>VGYL01001074.1 GCA_016872975.1 Planctomycetota bacterium | reverse complement strand
ATTGCGGGGAATCCAGGTGATCCCGAAGTCGCTCGAAGTGAAAATCCTCCCCCCGGAGCTATCCTCCCAATCAACTGCGACCAGTTTCGCACCATCGGCCGAAGAGGCTACGGACAGCCAGAGGTGGCCCGACTCGACCGGACTGTGCGGAACCCATTCTGCTCCGAATTCCCCGGTCCATTTGATGGCTTGCGCCGCTTTCAGGACCGCAAAGGTTCGTTCGACATCAGCCGCGGGTGCGAAGGTGGCGTCGCCGGCCTGACTCGCGCGGATTGTGACGGAGCCCACTCCCGAAATGGTAACGCGGAAGCTTCCGCCGATCTCTGAGATGTTCGCGGGACCGCTGACGATGGTGAAAGAAACCGGGAGCCCGGAGCTCGCCGCGGAGGATAGCGCGAACGGCGCGTCGCCATAGGTTTTGTCCGGCAGCGGGGCGAACGTAATGGTTTGTTCAAGACGAGCCACCGCTTGGACTTCGTAAGCCCCAATGTCCACCCGTCCACCCGAAACGCGGGGGAAACCGGTTCCGCGCTGGTCGAAGAGTGTCGGGGCCGGCCCAGGCGCGCCGGCGTCAATGGCTGGGCTGCCGGCCAATAGCGCGTGGGTTGCGGTCGGCCCGCCATTGTCCTGCAGCGGGCCGAGCCACGGATCAATCGGGGCCGTCCTGGAGCCAAACTGATCGCCGAAGCCGGAAGGGATATACGCCCCGTTCGTGGCTCCGATGAGGTTGTAGCCACGCGATTCGAAGGAGATCCATGCCGGACTGGTTGCGATGTTCGGCGACGCATTGGCGAGATCCACATTGAGTGCGATCAGGCAATTGCCGAGGGACATCATTCCGTTGTCCAGGTAAACGCCACTGGCGCCCGCCCGCGCCACATTCCCGGCAACCGTGACATTGGTGAGGAACAGGGTTCCTCGCTCACAGTGAATCCCGCCGCCCGACGAGTCGGAGTAGTTGGTCGAGAAAGTGGAATTGACGACGCTGCCAGAGGAATAGCGGTGGTACAGCCCGCCCCCCGGACAGGATCCCGAGTCGGCGCTGTTGTTTGAGAAAGTGCAACCGTCGATGGTGATCGGCATCTGAGAATCAACACCGCCACCACCCCGACCGCCACCGTCCGTCGCCGCCCGGTTGTCCTGCACGACACTGTTCACGAGGTGCAGGCGCTTCGAAGAACCACCGTCTTCGCCAAGGTAAGCCGCAATGCCCCCACCAGCAGTCGTGGCACGATTGGCAGAGACGATGGAGTTGGTGAGATAGACCGCGGCGTCTTCTGCGTAAACACCACCGCCGACTGTGGCTTGGTTGCCTGTGATCCGGCTGTCCAGAACCCTGAGAGTGCCCCAGGAGGCTGAGATGCCGCCGCCGGAGGTGGCCCGGTTGCCGACGACCAGACATTGATTTCGGAGAGTAACGGTCCCTCCCCAGTCGGGCCAAATCACAATTGCGCCACCATTGCTTCCGATTCCATTGGTCAGTGTTAGGAAATCAAGGGTGAGATTGCCGCCGTTCACCGCGAACAAGCGAACGTTGCCCGCGCCCGTGCGGGCGACTGTCGCGTTGTTCCCAAGAACAGTGATCGTCGAGGTGATGGTCGGAAGCGCGTTGCCGAAGGCGTCGCCTATGGAGAAGCCGTACACGCCATTGGTCGCCAGTTCAATCGTGTCAGGGCCGGGATTGGCGGATTCGTTGTTGGCAGCGTTGATCGCAGCGATAAGCCCGGCGACATCACCGTCGGCCACTGAGAACCCGGCAGCCTGCACAGTGCAGACTGACAGGGTGGCCAGGCAGGTGGCGCAGAGCAGGATTCGACTCATAGGACGTTCGATTTCAGGCACGCGGGGACAATGCCCGAACGGAGTGGCCAATCAAGACAAACCAGGGCCGGAACGGGCCGCAGTTTTGTCCTGGGGGCGCCGGATGGGCTGCACGGGGCTGCGGTTGGGGCCGCCGGGCCTTGCTGACCTTGCCCGGAGGCTCGAATCACGCCGGCGGACTGCGGGCGGGAGCTTCTGCCCACAGTCCGCAGTGCCGGAGAATCTTCTCGACCTGCCTGCCGGCAGGCAGGTCACCTCGGTCTGGCGCCGTTCGACAAAGCTGATCTTCATTGCTGAGCCACACTTGGATGAGGGTCAGATCGAAGAAACGGTGGATCAGCCGCGCGAACTTGGCCGGCGTCAATCCGGCCCGCCGCGCCAGCCTGGCGGGGGTGACCGGCTCCGCCAGGTTCTTTTCGAAGGTGGCCAGCGCCGTGGCCAGTTCCGGCGGGATGCTCCGGGGATCGACCGTGCAGACTTGCCGATCAACATTTCGGGAGCGAGCAGGCCCGCGCCGGCAGGACGGCTGGCCTTCGATTCTCGCAGCCGGCATGACGGCGCGGGCCTGCGAGCGGTCAGGAGCCGATGGTCGTTCAGTCAGCCTCCATTTTCCCGAGTTCCTTTCGAGGGAATGACCTGACGTGGCGATCCGCATCAGTTGAGGCTTCCCTAAAAAACTCATAGGCATTTGCTTTTTCGACGCGGCTGGAGTGTGCCTGGCTCGGGGTGGCCATTCAAGGCGAAATGCGGCAGAATTGTCCGCTGCCAAGTG
>VGYL01001073.1 GCA_016872975.1 Planctomycetota bacterium | reverse complement strand
TCGACCCCGAGCGGCCGGGCCGCGCCAAGGACAATCCGCAAGGCTTCTTCCAATTCGATCATCGTTCTATTATCCGTGGTTCCGTCCCAAAATGCGAGCGGTAGTCTTCCGGAGTGTCGATCCGCGTCAGAATGCCGGGCTCCCGGAGGTCTACCTCGCAGACCCGGTCCTTGTTCGCATGCACGACGTGGCGTGCCCCTTCGGCGGCCGGAGCGTTAAGAAGCTCCTCGAACACCGCTCGTGCGAACAGCGCCGGGTGTCCGCGCCGCCCTTGAAAGACCGGAACCACAATCGGCCGGCCCGTCTCCCGAAAGGCCGCGACGACCCCGTTGACGATCTCCGGGGTAATCAGTGGATTATCCACGAGGCAAAGGAGGATGCCGTCGGCCTCGCGCGGTACACGCCACAGCCCCGCGATCAGCGAGGACAACTGCCCTTGGCGATAATCCTCATTCACGACGATATCGGCACCGAGCAGGTCGGTTGACTCCCGGACCCTCCGGGCCTGGGCCCCGAGAACCACCGTAATCCCGCCCACCTCCGACCGCCGCAGAACCGAGACAATCTGCTCCAGGAACGTCGTGTCCTCGCCGGCCGCCGCACGGGCATCCCGCCCGTGAGTCCCACTTGTGTCCCGCTCCTCCGTAGCATGGGCGTCTCGCCCATGAGTCGCACGGGCGTCCCGCCCGTGAGTACCACTGGTGTCCCGCTCCTCCGTAGCATGGGCGTCTCGCCCATGAGTCGCACGGGCATCCTGCCCGTGTCCGCCGCGGGCGTCTCGCCCATCCGTAGCATGGGCGTCCCGCCCATGAGTAACACGGGCATCCTGCCCGTGTCCGCCGCGGGCGTCTCGCCCATCCGTAGCATGGGCGTCCCGCCCATGAGTAACAGGGGCATCCTGCCCCTGGATTCCTTTCGGAGGGGTGGCCTCGCCAAGGGCTGGGGCCTTGACAATGGTTTGGGCCCTCAACGATGGCTGGCCGGCCGATGCCGCCCAATTGGCCCCACCTTCCCGAGATGCGTCGAACCATGAGGTGTCCAGCCCATGAGTAACAGGGCCAAAGCGCAGGAGCGGTTTGGGCATCCCCATCCGCCTCGATTCGCCGGCCGCCAGGACAATGGCGTGAATCATCGGCCTTCATTCCCCTTGGAAAGGCTCAGATGGCCGAGACCCGCCTCATCCCCCAAGCGCCGGACCTTGATCAACTCGCAAACGATGCTCAGGGCAATCTCTTCCGCCGTCACGGCCCCGATCGAGACCCCGATGGGAGAATAGACTCGCGCCAGGCGTTCCTGCGGAACGCCCCGGTCGCGGAGCTTCTGCAGGAGGGTCAGCGTCTTGCGCCGGCTGCCGATCATACCGATGTACCGGGCCCCGGTCCGCACGGCCTGTTCCAGGACCATTTGGTCGCACTTGTGCCCCTGCGTGACGATCACGAGATAGGAATGCTCGTCGATGTGCAGCCGCTCGAACACTCGGCCAAAATCCGCCACCACGATCTCGTCAGCGTCCGGGAATCGCTCGCGATTGGCATATTGAGCCCTCTCATCGCAAACGACGACACCGAAGTGCGTCGCGCGGGCGAAGCGGGCGATGTGGTACGATACGTGCCCGGCGCCGAAGAGGACCACGGCAGGCGGCCTGGCCAGCGGCTCTACGAACGCCTCCACGCCACCTGCGGAAACCCTCACTCCGGCGCTACCCGTGGCCGCCACCTCCCGGATGGCAGCCGCGATCTCCTCGTAGGGTGGGGCTTGCCCCACCATCTTCCTCGTACTAACGGGCGGCTGCGGTGGGGCAAGCCCCGCCCTACCGAGGATCTCGGTCTGGTCCACGTTCGTCAGACACATCTTCTGCGGCGGACCATCCTGAGAGAGGATCGAGACGAGAACGCCGCTGTCGTTACGATCGCCGCGGGCCGGAAGCTCTCGGAACAGCGGCAGGGCCGCCTTGTCGAAGGTCTCGATCAGGAACTCGACCGATCCTCCGCAAATCCCCTTCTCGTCGTCGGCGTTCCCGTCCAGATCGAACCGGAACCGCCCGACCTGAGACTGGCCGAGCATTCGGCCGGCCTCCGCGATCATCTTCGCTTCCAGCAGGCCCCCACCCACGGTGCCAACAGGCCCCGCGCCGTCTCCGAACACCAGCATCTTGTAGCCGACCTTCCCGGGCGTCGAGCCGATCGTCGCAATGACGGTGACCAAGGCGACAGGCCGGCCCGCTTCCAGAGCCGACGCCGCACAACGATACAAGTCGATATTGTCCATATGCTCACACCATCTCAGATTTCTACTGTACTACGGTACCCCATGGCGGTATCATAGTACCCGCAAACGCTGAACTTCTCTATGGAGATTCTGTTCGGGAGTCAACGGGGATACAGGGTACGGGGGTACGACATGGCAGAGACAATCGCTTTCACGCTCAATGACAAACCGGTCACGGTGACCACCGACGGGCAGCGGCCTCTCCTGTGGGTCCTGCGCACCGACTTCGGTCTGACCGGCACCAAGGCCGGCTGCGGCCAGGCCTACTGCGGGACCTGCACCGTCCTGGTGGACAACCGGGCCGTCCGCTCCTGCGTCTACCCGGTG
>VGYL01001072.1 GCA_016872975.1 Planctomycetota bacterium | reverse complement strand
CGCCATTGCGGGACTTGGAACTCTTCCGGCAGGCGCGGATCGAAGGAGGGACGATTGCCTGGCCGAATGGAGCCGATATTACGCCGGAGTCCCTGTACGAGAGAGTATCGCAAGAGCATTTGGGGGAGCGTGCAAGACGCGGCAACAGAGAGAAGTTCCAGCAGGCCATGTCCAAGGTGGAAGACGTAGAGCCGGAGGAACAGGATAAGCTGTAGCACGGGCCTTCTGCCCCTGGGATTCCGCGGCATCGGCATCCTGCCGATGAGTCATGGGCGAGACGCCCATGCTACGGGGGAGCACGGGCAGGATGCCCGTGATACCCATGGGCGCTCGCGCCCAGGCTACTTCTGGCAGTAGTCGATGAGGCGGGCGATTTCGCTGCGGAGGTCTTTGCGGGGGACGATCATGTCGACGAAGCCGTGCTCGAGCATGAACTCGGCGGTCTGGAAGCCGTCGGGCAGCTCGACCTTGATCGTCTCGGCGATGGTCCGGGCGCCGGCGAAACCGATGACCGCCCCCGGCTCGGCGACGATCACGTCGCCCAACATGGCGAAGCTTGCGGTGACGCCGCCGGTGGTCGGGTCGGTCAGGACGGCGATGAACAGGCCCTGGGCCTCGTCGAAGCGGGCCAGGGCGGCCGAGGTCTTGGCCATCTGACTGAGGGAGACGACCCCCTCGTGCATCCGGGCCCCCCCGGAGCAGATCACGGCCACCAGCGGCAGCGACTCCTCCATGGCCTTGTCCACGGCGGTGCAGAACTTCTCGCCCACGACCGCCCCCATGGAGCCCATGAGGAAGTTGGGCTCCATGACGCTCAGGATGACACCCCGGCCCTTGATGAAGGCCTTGCCGATGAGCATGGCTTCGTTGGCGCCGCTCTTCTGCTGGTCGGCCTTGATCCGCTGCTTGTACGTCGTGCCGCGATACTTGAAGCCGAGGGGGTCGCCGGTGGTCAGATCGGCGAGAATCTGCTGGAACGTGCCCTCGTCCGCCAGGTGCTGGATGCGGGTCCAAGCTCCCAGGCGGAAGTGATAGTCACACTGGGGGCAGACGTTGAGGTTCTTCTCGACCGCGCTGCGATAGAGCATGTGCTCGCAACTGGGGCACTTCATCCAGAGCCCCTCGGGCATTTCCTTGCGCGGCCGGAGCGAGAAACCGTTCCAGTTCGTTTTCTTTTGCGTCATGATCATGGAGTATACCACAGGACCGGGGGGACTGTCACGTAAGTCTTTGCGCGCAGGCCGCCTGGATGGCGGCGAGGGCGGCGCGGCGGTCGGGTTTCCCGAAGATGGCGTTGCCGGCCACGAGGGTGTCGGCGCCGTAGGAGACGACAATCGGCGTGGTCTCGCTGTCGATCCCCCCATCCACCTCGACCCGAATGTTGGGCCCGACGATTTCACGCACCGCGATGACTTTGCGGGCCGCGTCGTCCATGAAGGTCTGTCCGCCAAAGCCCGGACGGACCGTCATAACCAGCACCATGTCGCAGAGCGGCGCGACCTTTCTTATGGATTCCACGGGCGTCTCCGGGTTCAGGGTGATCCCGGCGGTGCAGCCGAGGGCGTGGATCCTATCCACCAGTCGGCCTGGCTCCTCGGTCGTTTCGATGTGGAAGGTGATATTATCGGCCCCAGCCTGCACGAACGCCTCGGCGTACCGGTCCGGCTCGCTGATCATCAGGTGGGTGTCGAAGACCAAGTCGCTGTGCTTGCGGAGCTTGGCGATGACCGGGGGGCCGATCGTGATGTTGGGGACGAAGTGGCCGTCCATGACATCGAGGTGGATCATCTGCACGCCGGCCGACGCCACAACGGCGATCTCCTCGGCCAGTCTGGCGAAGTCCGCGCTGAGGATCGAGGGGACCACCTCGATGGTCCCGGGGCCGGGCATCGCCCGCATTGAAGTTTGATTTTTGATGGTTGATGGTTGATTTGGAATTCGCACCGCTCGACTTCTTCCCGTGATCCGTGACCCGTGCCTCGTGCCACGAATCACGGGCCACGGACTTCACACTTCAAACATCAAACTTCAAACTTCTCACTTCTCGTCCAGGATCTCGATGGCTTTGAACTTCTTGCCCTCCAGGAATTCCAGCGACGCGCCGCCGCCGGTCGAGATGTGACTGATCTTGTCCTGCAAACCAAGCTGCTGAATCGCACTGGCGCTGTCGCCGCCGCCGACGACGCTCTTGGCGCCCTTGCCGGTGGCCTGAGCGACGGCCTGGGCGATCGCCTTGGTCCCCTGGTCGAACGGCGAGATCTCGAAGACGCCCATGGGGCCGTTCCAGACGATGGTTTTGGCGTTGACGACCTTCTCGGAGAATTCCCGGGCGGCCATGGGCCCGATGTCCACCGCCTGCCAGTTCGGGTCGATATCGCCCACGGCGATCCGATGCTCGGCGCCGGCCTCGAGTTTGCGAACCACGACGTGGTCCGGCGGCAACATCACTTCGCAACCGACCGACGCCGCCTGGTCCAGCAACTGGAGGGCCTTGTCCATGAAGTCGTCCTCGACGCGACTGTTGCCGACGGCCTTGCCGCGGGCCTTGAGGAAGGTATACGCCATGGCACCGCCGATAATGATGCGGTTGATCTT
>VGYL01001071.1 GCA_016872975.1 Planctomycetota bacterium | reverse complement strand
CCGGCGGTGGGCGTTCATGGACTGGGACTTGCCCGGCCTCCAGGCCGCGGTGCACGTCGATGGGACGTTGAACGACGCTTCCGACGTGGATCGGGGCTGGACGGTCGAACTGGCGTTTCCCTGGGAGGGCCTGCGGACCCTGGCCCAGGGCCGGCCGCTGCCTCCGAAAGACGGCGACCTCTGGCGGATGGACTTCTCGCGGTTCGAGGCCCTGCCCGCCAATGGCCGGCTGATCGATCCGTCCGTCGGCTGGTCCTTCAACAAGCACGGCGTGTACGACTCCCACATTCCCGAGTGCTTCACGCACGTGCAGTTCTCCACCGACGAGGTCCAGGTCCCATGACAGTCCGGAACACGCAAACGGGATCGAACATCACGATCCGACCGACACGGCCGGAGGATTTCGACCATGTCCTTCCTTTGCTCCACCAACTGTGGCCGGCCAAGCCGCTCGATCTCGGGGCCGCGCGGGCGATTTTCGACAGGGGTCTGGCCTCGGAGAACAGGGCGTATCTCTGCGCTGGGGATGGGGACGAAATCATCGGCTTCGGCACTCTCATCATTCGGGACTGTCTATGGCTGCAAGGGGACGTCGGATACATCTGTGACCTGGTGGTCGATCAGGAGCGCCGGGGTACGGGGGTTGGGACCGCCCTGGTCGAGAAGATGATCGAAATCGCCAGGCTCAGAGGGTGCCTGCGGGTGGAGTTGGACTCGGGCTTTCACCGCACCGAAGCCCATCGGTTCTACGAGCGCCGAGGCTTCGCGAAGCGGGCCTTTCTGTTCTCCAGAGTTTTGGAGTGAAGGATGGGGGGGTTCCCATGCACAGGTTATCCCTTGTTTACGCGGCGCTGTTGTTGGCGGCAGGCTCATGTGTACGGCAAGAACGGACGAGAATGGAGGAGCGACCTATGGATCAGGAGAACGGGAGCGTTTCCGGGAGTGTGCCTTCTTTGACGCCGCCAAAGGGATTGGAGGAGGAGTGGTAATAGTCAATTATTCCTTATCCATCATCCGTCTCTTTCTTGATTGCGTCCCATAAGGCGAATCTTGCGATTCTCGGATTCGATGTAGACCCCCTCTTTCCCCGCCGCGGGAGGAGGCCCTCGCGTCCGCGGGCCCTGTCTTGAGGGGCCTGTCATCGGCCCTTGGGTCCCATACGGCCGGGTTTATGCTTGACTTGTCGCCGGCCGGGTGGTACAATACACGCACGGATTTGGGGGATAGTCATCTCTCCTTTGTTGCGAACAGGATGTTCTCCACGGACGGTCTGTAATGGTTGGAGTCCCGCGGGGGAACGGCGTCCCAGGGAATGAATGGCGTTTCGGGGTGTCAGTGTTCGGGGAGCGGTGAAATGAATCGCATGCAGCCTCAAGACCGATTGCGGCAGGGCGGGTCGGCATTGCCGGTGTCGGTGGCGCCGGTCTATCGGTTCTGTGCCACCGTGCTGGCCGGCTTGACGATCCTGGCGGGCACGGCCGGCATTTCCCAGGCCGGCTCGGGCAACGCCCGGAAGTCGACCGGGCAAGTGTCGTCCTTCAGTCCTTCCGCCGGCATTCGCGATCCGATGAATCCCGATGCCTATATGCGCGACCTCGCGTCGAGAATGGATTCCACCCAGAGCCAGCGAATGCTCCTCGATGGCGGGGGAGGCTCCAGGGTCGGTTCGGCGCCGAGGAATCAGACGACGCCGGGATCTTCGATCCCCCGGGTGGGGTCATTCGCTCCGGCGCAGGCTCCCCAGACCCCGAGCCCCACGGCGGGCGCCTCTGCGGTTCCCATCGTCCCGCGGAGTCGCCCGGTGGAGACGCCGGCGCCTTCCGGCTCAGTGAGTCCGCCGGCGCCGAGCGCGGCGCCGACACCGACACCGACATCTCCCGCGCCAACCGGTGTGGTCGTGCCGCAAGGGGTGTGGACCGATCCTCAACTACAGGGCACTCCGGTGGTAGGCACGACGGAAGGCACTACCGCCCACGTCGGGCCGCCGGTGGCGCCTGCCGGTCCCATCATGCTGGTAACTCCCGGCCAGACAGTCAGACTCCCGTCGGCGGGGCCGGTAGAGTCGGCAACACCGACCATCTTTTCCGGCCCGGCCGGCGCCCGATCCTCTCCTGTCTACCCGGCGCGGACGGGCGCCAGCACGATGCCGCGCGGCCCCGGGGCCATCGAAAGGGCCCTTCGGGCGGACACGCGCGGTCTGGCTCTGTGGGACGAGCCGAAGCCGCTGAGTCCGGACGGACTGCAAGTCCCCGGACCCAGGGAGCCCTGGGCTTTGGGCAGCGACTTGGAGAAGTACCGGGCGTATGCGGTCCGCCAGGGATCCCGCTATCCGGTCGAGAATCTCAGGAAGGCCCTGGAGCGCGGGGGGATGGCCCTCGGCGCCGGCGCCAACATCTTCCTGTTGGGCTATGCCTCCGACCGGACCAAGCCCTTGCGGCAAAACGATGGGAAGGGGCTTCTTCAGGAGCCCGGCAAGGTGCCGGCGCGAGCCGGGGCCACCCTCGGTCATCTGGCCGACGGCCTGTATTCCATCATCGATCTGGCCACCCTCAATTCCTTGCCGGATCCGAACAAACCAGTCTATGCGGACAATCACCCGCT
>VGYL01001070.1 GCA_016872975.1 Planctomycetota bacterium | reverse complement strand
TGGCCGCGCGGGCCGCTCTCCGCGTAGGTTGTGCGTTCTCGCACGACATCTTCGGCGAGCGGGGACGCTCGCCCTACGAAGAGCGCCCGTGGCCGGGCTCGGATTGCCGAACTTGCTCGTCAAAACTCATAAGAGTGGTTGAAATCGGAGGCGGGATTCTGGTACCATAGGGCACCAAGCGTGCCAAGGCACGGTCAACCATCAACTGAGGAGAACGAAATGATGCAGCCGATGGACACACCCAAGATCAACCGCCGTCAGTTCCTTCACCAGGGCAGCTCGCTGGCCGCCGGCGCCGCCGTGCTGGGGAGCCTGTCTCCGACCCTGTATGCCGCCGGAGACGATACGATCCGCCTGGCCCTGCTCGGCTGCGGCTCGCGCGGCACCGGCGCGGTCGGCGACGCCCTGTCCGTCCGCAACAGCGGGCCGGTCAAGCTGTACGCGATGGCCGACCTCGATCCCAAGCGGATGGAGGCCCAGCGCAAGGCCCTGCAGGAGAAGTTCCAGGACCGCATCGACGTCCCCGAGGACCGCAAGTTCACGGGGTTCCGCGGCTACCTCCAGGCCATCGACATCCTCCGCCCGGGCGATATCGCCATGTGCACGACCCGCTCCTATATCCGGCCGGTGCACGTGGAGTACGCCATCCGCAAGGGCATCAACGTGTTCATGGAAAAGCCGTTCGCGTCCGATCCGGGCGGTCTGCACCGCCTGCTCCGCGCGGGCGAGGCGGCCGAGAAGAAGGGCGTCAAGGTCCTCGCCGGGCTCCAGTGCCGTCACTCGCCGGCCCGCCAGGCCCTGATCGAGAAGATCCGCGACGGCGCCATGGGCGACATCACGCTGATCCGCGCCAACCGGTTTGGCGGCGGCGGCGGACTCGGCAACCAGGGCGAGAACGCCAACAAGCTGCTCAGCCAGCTCCAGTTCGGCAAGATCCATCTGCTGTGGGTCGGCTCGGGCCATATGGTCGACAACCTGATCCACCAGATCGACGAGTGCTGCTGGATCAAGGAGTCCTGGCCGGTCGCCGCCGACGGCCTGGGCGGCTGCGTGGCGCGCAGCAAGGATTGCGGGCAGAATATCGATGTCTATTCCATCGAGTACACCTTCGCCGATGGGACCAAGGCGTTCTGCGGGTTCCGGCGGATGAACAAGACCCGCAACGAGTTCGCCACGTTCGTGCACGGCACCCGCTGCGCGGCCCAATTCTCGGGCCAGACGCACGCCGCCACGGTCCACCTGTTCAAGGACCAGCGGATCGAAAAGGACAATATCGCCTGGACGCCCACCAAGGACGCCTTCAGCCCCTGGCAGTACGAATGGAACGTCTTCATCGACAGCATCCGCAAGGACCGGCCGCACAACGAGCTCAAACGCGCCGTCTACTCGGACCTCACGTCGCTCATGGGCCGGGCCGCCTGCCATCTCGGCCAGACTGTCACCTGGGACGAGATGATGAAGTCGCGCTTCCAGTTCTGCGACTACCTCGACGACCTGAGGGACGACAGCCCGGTCCCCGTCCGGGCCGACGCCAGCGGCCAGTTCCCGGTCCCCATCCCGGGCCAGTGGACCGAGATCTGACAGCGGTTTGGTGTGAGAATCTGGCAGCCTGGGTGGCAGCGTCAAGCCTGTTCGTAGTGACGCCGTCAGGCGTTATCCGGATATGCTCTTGCGAGCACACTACAAACCAGGGCCTTGACGCTGCCGCCCGGCGCAAGCGATCGTGGAGCGTTCAGCGGTTGCGCAGCGGATGGGATTGGAGTTCCGCCTTCAGGCAGGGATGGGCCTCCAGAATCCGCTCGACCGTTTCACCCGCTGCCAGCTTCTCCGGAACGAGCTCCACCGTGATTCGCGTCCCCGCGATCACTGGCTTGCCCATCATCACGTGTGGATCCGATACGATCAGTTGCCTGGACATTGCCTTGGCCTCCCTCTTACAGGGGATAATCTATCACGAAGGGGCCGGCAAAGCAAATCCCGGCTTGCTTCGTCCAAACCGGATGCCAGACGCCCGTTTGAACCCGGTTTTGTCCTTTACAGTAAGGATGGGGGTTGGTAGCATGGGGATCATGCAGAGAGGGGAGGCCGCCCGTCACGTTTGGTCGTCCGGGCATTGGGATGGGTCAAGAGCGCCAAGGACGTGAAATGGCAGGCAGAATCGTCATCGATATGGAACGCTGCAAGGGTTGCGGCCTTTGCCTCGCGGTTTGCCCGAAGAACAGCATCGGGATCGCGCCGGAGTCGAACAAGAACGGCTACTTTCCGGCCCGGGCGAAGAACGACGGATGCACCGCCTGCACCCGCTGCGCCGTCATCTGCCCGGAAGGGATCATTGAAGTCCTTTTGGAGGAGCCGGACGCGATCCGGATCGTCGCCACCGCGGCCAAAAAGGACACGCCGCGGATGGTCGAGGAAAAACGGTGACCGGATGGACCCGAAAGTCAAACGTCTGGTGGATCAGGTCAAAGCCTTCCTGCACGAGCGCTACGGCGACGGCATCAAGCGGGTCATCCTCTACGGCTCCCACGCCCGCGGCGAGGCGACAGAGGATTCGGATGTGGATGTGCTCGTGCTCACCGATTCATCGTTGAATCCCTCTGA
>VGYL01001069.1 GCA_016872975.1 Planctomycetota bacterium | reverse complement strand
CGAGACCGTGCCGTGCCTGAACAGCGGGAGCGGATAGTGAATGTCCGCCGACCAGAAGGCCTGCTGGCCGGCCCAGTCGGCGTCGTAGGCCAGGACCAGGGGCAGGCCGCGCACGCTGGCCCGGTAACTGACACCAAAGAGGCTGGCGGCCGCAGGGGCCGAGAGCGGTCCCTGCGATGTGCCGGCAACCGTCCACGTCCTCAGCGCGATCCGGCCAGGGGCATCGCTGCGCGGAGGCGTGGGTCGGGCTCGCTCGCTGCCAAGCGCCAACTCGCCGAAGGTCGCCTGTCCGACAGGCTGTGCGGCAGGCCACCGATATGTTGCGTCAAAGCCGAGGTGCCACTCGGTTGCCCGGGCTCCGGCCACGTTGCCAGCATTTGCCAGCGACGCGACCTCCGCGCGGAAGCGCGTCTCCAGAGAAAGGGAGTGGATCCTGTGGATCTGGAGGCCCAAGGTATGTCGCCGCTCCACGACTCCTGAGAGGAACCAGTCTTCTGGCCCGGGTGGCGGCTGCCCGATGAAGCCCTCTCCGCGCCGCGTGTATGCGTACGAGAGTCTCGCCGTCACAGTCGGACTCACCTGGCGCGACAGTTCTACGTACAGATCGTCTCCATCAGGACCCAGCCAGTGGCCAAGGCTGCGTCCCAGGTAGGCATACTGCAGCCCTTCCCACCTCCAACCGTAGCTATAGGTGCCGTTGGTGACCATCGAGTACTCAAGCCGCAGGCTGGTCCTCGCATCTTGAAACGGGTCGGCGAGGTGCAGCCCACCCAGCAGGCCGCCCCGCCATCCGGTCCGCGCAGGCCACCCGGGGAAGTCGTCAATCATCGCTGCGCCATAGATACGGACTCCCGGCCTGATCATCCAGTCGAAGTCCGCGCCTGCCATGGCGTTGTGGGGTGCGCCGACTATGTCGTGCAGAAAGGCGGACGCCATCGCAGAGAAGAAGAACGGCAGCGGGTGCACCAAGTGGAGGACCGTCAGCGAGTTGCCCCACGTCGTCACGATGGTCTCGCCCAGGCCCAGGCGGAGGCGGGGCGTGGCCTGCCAGTCGAGGCGTGTGCCGACCAGCAGGGCGGTCGCCCCACCGGGTTCGACCGGACGCTCCAGCGAGGCGATAACCTTGGTCAGCCGAACGCGCGGATTGCCGGCAGATAGGCGCACCGCGGGCAGCGTGCCCGCGTTGTCAGAGAGCAACAGGCTGCTGCGGGAACCCGGCCCCCACCACAGGGGCATCCTGCCAACCTGCACGGCCGTCGAATCCAGGTTGAACGATGCGTACAGCTCGCTGCGCGGGGGGTCCGCCGCTTCTACGCTGCCAACGGCGCGGCCGGCGATTGATGCGGCAGAGCCTATCGGCCACTCGAGTGCGAGTGAAGATGCTCCTGGGAAGCGGCCGGGTGAGAGGGGGCGGCCAACGGCTCCGGAGGCCGCGACCCCGCCCACCGTTGCGGCAGCGGCGACATCAACGGAGAACTCCTCTGCCAGCCGGCGGAGGTCCTCCCGGGCCGCGCGCACTATCCCTGGGTCGGCGGTGATCGTCTTGGCGAGTGCCGCTGCCACAAGCCTTCTGGCCTCAATCCGCGTGATCGGCCGCGACGTGAGGGCATACAGGGGCACAAGCCCCAGTGAGGCGAGGCGATCCAGGGACTCGTAGGCCCAGTGGTCAAGGGGGATGAAAGAAAGCCCGCGGCCCCATGCGGGCTGCGGGCTGGCAAGCGCCAGCACGAGGACCAGGAGAAGCGCGGCCCGCGACACCTACCTGCTGGCCAATGCGTAGCGCGCCAACAGCGCCAGCGCCAGCGACGTCTGTGCGACCATCCACGCCACGCCCGCGCCCAGTAATCCTACGCGGGGCAGCAGGAACACGCACAGGCCCATGGTTACCACCAGAATCCAGGCCGCGCTCAGCACCACGCTGCCCATGCGCCGCTGCACCCTGCGTACGCTGAAGAAGAGGAAGTTCACCGTCATGGGCAGGGTGCTTGCGGCCAGCATCCAGAGAAGCCACGTCCCTTCCTCTGAGTAGGCCCTGCCAAACAGCAGCAGCACCTTCCCGCCGAGCAGGAAGACGGCGGCGACAGACGGCACCAGCAGCAGCAGGATGGTCCGACCGCTCTCGACCGTGTACCGGACCAGCTGTCCCTCATCGTGCGACCCGTGCGCAAAGAGGGACGAGGAGACCGCCCAGGGGATCATGGCCGCCAGCCCGCCCACGGCGGCGGCCACGTAGAAGTAGGCGGCTGCCTCGGGCCCGACCAGGTTGGCGACCAATAGCGGCAGGAGGAAGGCTGGCGCGCTCCAGAGCACCGCGGTCACGTAGTTTGCAAACGCGAAGTGGGTCATCTCGCCCACTGCCGCTCGCGCGAACTCCGGACGGAACCGCAGGCGCCCTGCCGCGGCCTTCGACAGGCCGGCCGTGGCTCCCCACGCGGCCGCGGCGGCCAGCCCGATCGCCCACGCCCCGATCAGCCCGATGGAGTGCCGGCTGCCAGCGAGGCCCAGTACGAGCGCCAGCCGGACGACGTTGAAGACGGACGCCTGCACGAACCCCAGCCCTGCGCGCCTCTGCGCCAGGAAGGCGCTGCCGAGCAGCCCGGTCAT
>VGYL01001068.1 GCA_016872975.1 Planctomycetota bacterium | reverse complement strand
GTGGCCGCGCAGCCACTCGTGGATCGAGTCCTCGGGAATCCCCTGCCCCGCCGCGAAGTCGGCGGCCAGTCCGGGGGCCTCCAGGATCTTGCGAAACTGCCGCAGGAAGCGGGCCAGCGGGGTCAGGGTGACCGCATGACCGTGGGCGCCCAGGGCGTTTTCGATCGAGGTGATGACAATCTGTTCCAGGGAGGTCGAGGACCGGTAGTTGAGGAGAGAGATCTCGACCGGTAGAAAGCGGCGATGGGTCTCTCTGAGGCGCTTGAGGCCGGTGTGGTTGCGGGTGAGGACCTCCGAGCCAGCACGCTCGTCCAGCCACGCGGCCAGCGCGGCCAGCGAATGGGATTTGCCCGAGCCGAAATCCCCTTGCAGGAAGAAGCCCTTGCCCGCGTCCTGCTGCAGCGCCTCGGAGAGCATGGCAAAGTGGGTGGCGACGTCCGAGGTGAAAACAAAGCTGCCCGTAACCACGGCCGGCTGTTCGGCGCCGTCCTCCAGCTTCACCACGGTCCGCACGGGCGGGACCTCGATGAGGTCGCCGATACGCAGAGGGGGGGTTGTCATGGCCCGGTCCTGGCCCGATTCCGGAAGGCGGTCAGGGCACTATTCCGGAGGTTGTTGTGTCTGCACCCCGAGGATCTTCTCCAGCTTGCGCAGCCGGCCGTACAGGGATTTCTCGTCCGGATAGCGGGAGATCAGTTCCTGATAGAAGGCCCGCTTCCGTTCGAGATCCCCCAGGCGGGCACAGGCGCCGTCGTAGGCCGTGTGCATATAGAAGTCGGCCGGGCTCAGCCGCAGTTGTTCCTCCATGAGCGGCAGGGCCTCCTGTTCCCGGCCGGCCTTGGCCAGCGCATAGATCTGTTTCTTCTGGATCCGCACGTCCGGGCCGACCGCGCTCAGCTTTTCGTACTGGCCGAGCGCTTCCTCCACCTTCCCGGCCCGCCGGCACAGCGAGGCGTAAATCTCCCGGTACACGGACGGCCGGGACGGGATCCTCGCCAGGCGGGCGAATCTCAGGCGCACCGCTTCCAGTCCGTCGCGGGAGATCTCCAGTTCGGTCATCTCCCAGAGGGCCTGGCGGTTGTCCGGCACAGCACGCAGCAGTTCCGCGCAAGCCTCCAGGGATTCCTCCCTCCTGCCCAGGCCCGCCAGGGCTTTGACGCGCCAGGGCAAGGCCTGCGGCGCGGGCAGATTCCATTCCCCCAGCGAACCCAACACCCGGGGCCAGTGCTTCAGGGCTGACAGACTCTGCAACACGCCCCGGCGGGCCCGCGCCAGCACGCGCGCCTCGGACGTCCGCAGAGCCTCCTCGTAGCAGGCCAGGGCGTCTTCCGGGCGCCCGCTGCCCAGGCAGGCCTCGGCTCGGGCGAGCAGGGCGTAGGGGTTGCCGGGCTTCTTCCGCAAAGCCTGGTCCGCGGCCGTGAGGGCCTCGTCGCAGCGGCCGGCGAGGTTGAGCGCCACGGCCCGCTGGGTCAACCAGAAGGAGCTGTCCTCCCCGGCAAGCAGAGAGTTCCGTTCAGCCAGGGAAGCAGCCTCCCGGAATGACTTCTGATCGAGGAGTTCACGGAATTTCGTGTAGGACGGTGAGGCCATGGGGGCTCGCAGGAACCAGGTTCTGGCGGAACGGCTGGGGAAGACGTCAGGCCGTTGGTCACCCGGGTTCGGCCGGCCTCCGGTCCATGGCCCCTCCCTAAAAGACGAGGCCGCCGGCTCCACAGCAGGCATCTTATCGACCTCGGCGCAGAGGGTCAATGAACGGCGGGGTTTACCCAGGAGGCGTCGCCGGGTTGCTGGGCGTCTTTCGTCACAACGTCCAAGATTTTTCGTAGATGTTGGGATGAGCACCCCAAGGGAGCTAAGGCTATGGGGTTCCGGGGGCCGAAGGAGGGCCAGATGCGCACAGACTGGCGGCCATGACGGAGCCGGTCATCATGTATTCGATTCCCGCCTCTTGCAGGACCCGGACGACTTTCTTCAGTAGTTCCTGTTGTGACATCGCTTCAGTCGCGTGAGGTAGATCTTCCTGATTGCATCTTCCGGAAGCCGGGGGAATCTCCTATGCAAACCGTGCAGGAACAGGCTCTTGGAGAAATCAGACAGTTCGAATGCCTTGAGCAGACGTTCTTCCGGCGACATCCGGCGGAGAGTCTGGATGTACAGCAGGTGATTCGGGTTCTTCTCCATTTCCGCACTTCGCTTCCACAACGGGAGCATCCTTTCTCCCCTTGTGGAAGCAGGATAAAGTGGGCAGTAACCCCTGTCAATCACAAGGAGACGATTGGTCTTACCCCGTGTTCATGCTCCCCCCGCTGTGAACACCCGGCCACGTTTTCTTTCCCAGATCCCCTCTCTGTCCGATCCCCGCTGCGCCTGTTCCCCTGCAAGCCAGCACAAGGCCTGAGCGCGTTGCGGTTGCGCCTGCATAGCGCATCCGCCACCCCCTGGCACACCTTTTGCCCGTTGAGCCCCTAGAACGTGATCCACACTCGCCACCTGTCTTCTCGTGCGCGAACCCATGCCCGAAGCCTGCACGGTCTACCGTCCACGAAAGCCGCATCTGACCCCCTTCTACCAGTGCGTCCAGGATCACCACGAAACCCTCGAACAG
>VGYL01001067.1 GCA_016872975.1 Planctomycetota bacterium | reverse complement strand
TGCTGGCGGGCACCGTACCGGGGCGGATGGCCCTCCGCATGGGCGACTGGAAGCTTCTGCTCAACCCCGCGGGACAGATTCCGGTCGGCGCCGGGACCGCGGCCAAAGTCGAGCTCTACAACCTGGACGAGGACATCGGCGAGTCGAAGGACCTCGCCGCCGCCCAGCCCGAGAAGGTCAAAGAGATGCTTGCTCGTCTGGACCTCTTCCTTCAGGACGCGGCGCCTCCGGGCGACGAAGGTCTGGCCCCCGCTCCGGCCGCCGCGAAGGCCGGCGCGAAGAAGAAAATCCGAAACTCGAATCTCGAAATCCGAAACAAATCCAAATGATCAAAACCGGAAGAAAATACGAAACGGCTCTCGCCCGGCGCGAGCGTTTGGGGTTTTCTTGCCGTTTTCTTCCGTTTTGGATTTGTTTCGAAATTCGGATTTCGAGATTCGAATTTCCGGCCTTTGCGCCGCGCGGCGAGTGACTCGTGCCGTACGATCAGCGGGCCAGCAGGGCGCGCCCCAGGGCCTCGACCGCGGTCTTGTGGTCCATCTCCTTGACGCCGAACACGATGCTGATTTCCGAGGAGCCCTGGTTCATCATCTCGATGTTCACGCCGCGTTCCGCCAGGGCGGCGGTGGCCCGGGCGGCGAGGCCGACCGCGTACCGCATGCCTTCGCCCACGATCATGATCAGGACCAGGCCGTGCTCGACGGTCACATCGTCCGGCTGGAGCTCATCGCGGATGCGGTTGAGGACCTTCTCCTCTTTCTTCGGCGTCAGCGACGTCCGGCGGAGAATGACGGACATGCTGTCGATCCCGGACGGCACGTGCTCGAAGGAAAGCTGCTCCTGCTCCAGGATCTGCAGGAGCCGGCGGCCGAACCCCACTTCCCGGTTCATCATGTACTTGCTCAGGTAGATCGTGCTGAACCCGGCGGCGCTGGCGACCCCGACGACTTCCCCTTGTTGGTACTTGCGCTGCGGGACGATCAGGGTGCCGGGGGCCTCGGGCCGGTTGGTGTTCTTGATGCAGATGGGGATCTTGGCCTGGACGACCGGGATGATCGCCTCATCGTGGAAGACGCCGAAACCCGCGTAGGCCAGCTCGCGCATCTCCTGGTAGGTCAGCACCGGGATGGGCCGGGCGTCCGGGAGGATCCGCGGATCGACCGCAAAGACCGAGTCCACGTCGGTGAAGTTCTCGTAGACCTCGGCCCCGACCGCCGCGGCGAGGATCGAGCCGGTGATGTCCGACCCGCCCCGAGGGAACGTGGCGACCTGGCCCTGCCGGGTGTAGCCGAAAAAGCCGGGGAAGATGAGGGTCTCCTGCCGGTGCTTGAGCGAAGCCAGGCGGGCGTAGGACTCGGGCAGCACCTGGGCGTTGCCGAAGTCCTCGCTGAGCAGCATACCGGCCTCCCGCGGGTCCACATAGACGGCCGGCAGGCCCTGCCCGGTGAAGACGCGGGCGACGAGTTTGGCGCAGTTGTCCTCGCCGGCCGCCTTCATGGCGTCGCGGAACTGCGCCTCATGCTCGGACCGGCCCTGGATGCGGTCCCGAAGGTCCTTTTCGATCTCGGCCACGACGCTGCCGTCCAGACCCAGCTCCTGCTGGATCGTGGCGTACCGGTCCACCACGGCGGCCAGCTCGCTCTCGTACCCCTTGCCGGCGATCACTGCCTTGGCCAGGGCGATCAGCAGGTCCGTGACCTTGATGTCGCCGGAGAACCGCTTGCCCGGCGCGGAAACGACCACGATCCGACGGGCGGGATCCGCTTTGACGATGTTGACGACCTTCATGATCTGGCTGGCGTCCGCCAGGGAACTGCCGCCGAACTTTGCGACTTTCATAGCCATGTCCTAATTCATCATCCGTTTTCCGATTTCGAATTTGTTTCGGATTTCGTGCTTCGGATTTCGGGTTTCTCCCATTATACCCGCCCGTCGTGCACAAGACCAGTCCCTTCCCGGCCCAAACGGGTACTTCCATCGTCGCTGAGAGGCCCGGCCCTGCCGGGCTCCTACCCGGCGGGGCCGGCTGCCAGGACTGCGCCGGCGCCGACGGGTTCGACCGGGCATCGGGACGCCCTGTCCTTCCCGAAAATTGGCTTTGTTTTTCTCCGCCCGTTCTCCATTGAGTCGCTCGTAACTCCTTTCTCATCAAACACTTGCCTCTCTTTCTTGCCGGTCCCAATTGGGTTTGTTTCGCACGGTTTGTCCGAGGCGGACAGGGTTGAGTTTAAAGTTTGAAGTGTGAAGTGTGAGGTAAGAAGACCCGCCGCCGGGCTGTCTTCACTTGAAACTTCACACTTCACACTTGAAACTTCCTCCGTTGGGTCTGCTCGCCCGTTCGTAGTGACGCCGTCAGGCGTTATCGTGGCATCGGCATGGGCTCCCAAACGCGACTCATCGCGTTTGGGGTCCCCATCCTGCCGATGATCCGGAGCCACGGGCAGCGTGTCCGTGTCAGGATATGCTCTGACGAGCACACTACGAGCCGCCTCCTGTGCAACTGGGTTTGGCGCCCCGGTGGGTGGCATCGCCAAGGCCTTGGGCTTTGACGATGGCTGTGTCGCGGGCATCTTGCCCGCGTGCCTCGAAGGCGCCAGCGATTTCGAA
>VGYL01001066.1 GCA_016872975.1 Planctomycetota bacterium | reverse complement strand
GCACTGGATCGCAGCCTGTCTGAGCAATGAGGGCACGGCCGCTTACTGGAACAACGTCGAGCCCTGGATCAACGAGAAAGACCGCAGCAAGCTCAACAAGGCCCAGCGCCTGATTGCCGACCCCGCGAAGAAGCCGGCGATGGAGGTCTACCGGCAAGCCTATAACACGCAGGGCGAGAACATGCTCAACCAGTTCCTGGGCGCGCCCGGCCCCAAGATGGTCGCGGCCACCGGGCAGTTGAGGGCCCTGGAGGATGCCGCCTATCTGGAGATCATCCGCGGCAGCCGGCCACTGGAGGCGTTCGACCAGTTCGTGGCCGAATGGAAGAAGAGTGGCGGTGACGACGTCACTGCCGAGGTCAACGCCTGGTACGCGACGGTCAAGAAGTAGCCTAGTGCTACAACCGTACTTGTCATGCTGAGGCCCGTCGTTTTGGGCCGAAGCATCTCGTTGACTAGAGCGAGACGCTTCGCTGGTAGTGTGGGAGGTCGAAATTCGACTGTTCGACCCGCTCAGCGTGACATCTCGAAGGAAGTACGGTTGTAGTACTAGTGGCCCAGGCGGTGAAGGCTGAGGGAGCATGGGGGGCGGATGCGCACGCCGCCCCCCGTCTTGCCGAAAGGATCAGGCCACGCTGATATGGCTACACCGATGGTCTCACCGGCTTCACTCCGGTCACAAGCCGGTCCCAGGATCAGACCCCGCCGCGAAGGGCGACCGCCCTTCCGTGTCGTCTGGCAGCAGCACTGGCGGATGTATGCCATGCTGCTACCCGCTCTCATCATGCTCCTGCTGTTCCATGCCTACCCGCTATGGGGCATCGCCATCGCCTTCGTTGATTTCAACCCCTTCAAAGGCCTGACGGGCTCCCAGTTCGTGGGTTTGGCCAATTTCGAGCGCTTCTTTGCCGCCCCGAACGCGGTCAGCCTCTTTCGCAATACACTGGTCATCGCCATCGGCAAGATTATCGCGGGGCAACTGGTAGCGCTGGTCTTTGCTTTGACGCTGCACCAGGTCAGGGCCCGTCTCTTCAAGCGCTCGGTCCAGACCGCCACGACGCTGCCCCACTTCTTGTCCTGGATCATCGTCGGCGGGGTCATGGTGCAGGTGCTGTCCTCCACGGGGATCGTCAACAAGCCGATCACGGCGCTGGGGCTCCCGGCCATCCGTTTCCTGGGCGAGCCGGCGCTGTTCCCGTGGACGATGATCGGTCTGGAGACGTGGAAGGAGTTCGGCTGGGGAGCGGTGCTCTACCTGGCGGCGCTCACGGCCATCAACCCCGAGCTGTACGAGGCCGCGGCGGTAGACGGCGCCGGGCGGTGGAAGCGCATGAGGCACATCACCATCCCGGGCATCTCGCCTACCATCATCCTGCTGTCCTGCCTGAGCCTGGGAGGCATCCTCAACGCCGGCTTTGAGCAGATCCTGGTGCTGATCAACCCCATCACGTATCGGACGGGTGATATCCTTGACACCTTCGTCTACCGTCGAGGGCTGCTGGCGGCCGATTTCAGCCTGGGCACCGCCGTCGGCCTGTTCAGATCCGTGATCGGCCTGGGCCTGGTCCTCCTTTCCTGGTGGCTGGCCGGCAAGCTGGCGAACTACCGGATCTTCTGAGGGCTGCTTGGCAAGTCGGGTCGGGAGCCAGGGCTACTGGCAGGAGCCTCCGCCCTGCGCCCCGGTCTTCCAAGGGCCGGCCGTGTCTGGGGGACTGTGCCCCATACCGGCAGGTATACATTTCTGGAGGGTTCGCACCATGATCGAGGAACGCCACCTGGGTGACGTGATCGCCGACGTGATCATCCACGTGATTCTTGTGTTGTTGTCCATCTCCTGTCTCTTGCCCTTTCTCAATGTCCTGGCCACATCCTTGAGCAGCGTGACGGCGATCCAGGCCGGCAAGGTGAGCCTGTGGCCCGTGGGCCTGCACTGGGAGAACTACCTCTATATCCTGAGAGATGCTCGTGTCCTGGTCTCGCTGCAAGTGTCCATTCTGCGCGTGGTGATAGGGGTAGTGCTCACCCTGGCGGTCACGGCCGTCACGGCCTATCCTCTCTCACAGGATCGTATGCATCTGCCCGGGCGCGATGTGTTCAAAGGGATCATGTTGTTCTTCAGCCTGTTTGGCGGCGGCCTGATTCCCACGTTCATGGCCTACAAGACGCTGGGTCTGCTCGACAACTTCGCCGTGTTGGTGGTGCCCGGGGCGTTCAGCATCTTCAGTACGATCATCCTGATCAACTTCTTCCGTGGCCTACCCCCTGAGTTGTCGGAATCGGCGGTGCTGGATGGGGCGAACGAGTTCGACATCCTGTCAAAGATCTACCTGCCGCTTTCGCTGCCTTCGCTGGCAACCCTGGCCCTTTTTTCGGCGGTCGGGCACTGGAACGCCTGGTTCGATGGCATCGTCTTTTTCCGCCTGAGCGACAGATGGCCCTTGCAAAGCCTCATCTATGTCCGCGTCATCACCAAGCAGCTACAGTGGGAGTCGGCAGCGGGAAGGGGCGTGGAAGGGGGTTCCGGTGGAGCGGAGCTGATACGCAGGTTCCAGGAGGCTACGCCGGAGGGTCTCGCGGCGGCGATGATTGCTTTTGCGGCAATACCGAT
>VGYL01001065.1 GCA_016872975.1 Planctomycetota bacterium | reverse complement strand
CCGTCACGACGAGTCCTTCGGTGCTGACGCGGAAATCGAAGAAGCGAGCCCGCGCGTTGGGCGGCTCGCGTTCGAGCGTCCCGCGCACCGCGACCGCATCTTCGGGCGATTTGCAGACCATCAGCACGAACCCGCCGCCGCCGGCGCCGAGGAGCTTGCCGCCGTAGATGTGCGGCTGGACACGGGCAAAGAGCGCCTCGATCTCGTCGTTGCTGCTGTTGGGGTCCAGGCGCTTGTTCAGTTGCCAGGCGACGTCCATCAGGCCGCCGAAACTCGCGAGGTCCTTGCGGATGAACGTATCCATGACGTCGCGGGCGAGCGCGCCGATATGCCGCAGCGTGGTCATCGCCTCGCGGTCCCGGTTCAGGCAGCGTCCCACGACCTGCTGGAGGATGTTCTTCGCCAGGCGGGTGATGCCGGTGTAGTACAGCAGTGTCCGGCCGCCGTTGGCGCCGGGGTCGAGAATGTCCGCAGGCAGGTAGTGGATATGGGCATCCGGAACCATCCCGGGTTCCGCGACGATCATCTTGACGCCATCGACGCCGCCGCCGATCTGGTCCTGCCAGCCGCCGCCGGTGGTCAGGGCCTGCTCCAGGCGCAGCACGCTGTGGAACAGCTCCCGCGACGAGAGCTGCCGGCCCATCACCCGTCCGAGCGCGGCCACGATCACGGCCCCCATGATGCTGGAGGTGCCCAGTCCGCTGCCCTTGGGAATGGCCGCCAGGGTCGTCAGCTCGATGCCGCCGCCGAAGGCTTCGAGTGCCTTCTTCAAACTCCTGCGGCCCGTGCGTCGCTCGGGCGACAAGCCGGACAGGGCCATGGCTGCTTTGGCCAGGGCGAAGCTGCCCGTCGCCTGGCGGTAGTCCATCAGGTCTTCGAACTTGCGGACCTCGATCCGTACGCCCAGATCGATCGAGCCGATCCGAATCACCGGCTCGTCGATCACGCGCACGTAGGCCTGGATCGGCGGCTGGCCGTTGAGATTCACCGCGGCGTTTGTCACGCAGCCGCCCCATTCCAGGGAATAGGGCGGGGTGTCCGTCCAGCCACCGCCGAGGTCCAGCCGGGCCGGGGCCCGGGCCCAGACGATCTCATCGCTGCGCAGCACGCTGTGCGGCGTGACGTCTTCCTGCGTCCCGCTGGCCACGATCGCCTGTTCCAACCCCTCGAACGCGGCCTCCTGCATCCGGCCGCACCATTGCGCGACCGTGGTTTTGTCGTCCAGCCCGACCCCGATCGATCGGAGGCGGCGCTCGGTCGTCGGGTCAAGCAGCCCGTCCAGGCCGGGCAGTGCTTTGGCCATCGGCTTGTCACTGCCCGGATGAAGATCCAGCAGGGCCGAGCCCAACGTGTGGACGATCCGCGGAAAGACCAGCGCGGCGGTCCCCGAGGGCGGTTGGCCTTCGCCGTACCGGCACACGTGTTTCAGCGCCTCCGCCACCCAGACCGCCGGGCGGTCCGTGCGCCGCATCAGGGCGGTCAGCTCGCGCGCGGACAGGCCGCTGTCCGGCCGAAAGGCCCGCTGGAGCGAGTTCCGCACGACATCCGCCCGGAGCGCCTGGCGGCGCTCGTAGAAGCCCTGGTGGTCGGCCAGGGTGAGAATCTGTTCCAGGCTGTAACGCCGGGCGGACCGCCACGCCTGGCGCTGGGCGTCGGAGGCCTGGGCAGGATCGAACATCCAGAGCCACTGGCGGTACTCGCCGGGCCGCGACACGGCCGGAAACAGCCGTGCATTCCAGATCGTGCGGTCCTTCGGGCCGACCTCGGCATTCCAGACGTCCTCCTGTACGGCCCCCACGTCCCATAGCCATGCCAGGAGGCGCCTCCCGCAGAAAACCGCGCCTTGCTCCGCCGGCTCTTTGAAGGTGTCATCGATCCCGTAGCAGCGGACGAACCACACCTCGCCCTTCGAAGCATCCTGCCCGCGGATGACATCCAGGCATGTCCCGGCGGGCAGAGACAGGGGCTCCTCCACGTCGAGGCCGGCCACCACGTTATCCCCGGCCAGCGTCAGCGGCGCGTGAATCCGGCAGCCCTCGACCCAGCCCGCGGACCCCTGGATCGCCCCGCCGGCGGCGATCTCGTTGTTGATGTCCAGGCAGGTCTGCAACTGGGAAGCGCCCTGGTCCTCCTGGAGCAGGCGGGTGCCGCTGTTGAGGAGACTGCGGTTCATGCCGAAATCGAGGAACTCGCAGTGCTTGAGCAACTGCATATGGAACGGGACGGCCGAGAGGGTCTCGAACAGCTCGCCCAGCATCGGCTTCGTCCATTTCGAGCCGCTCTCGTGCGCCGAACGGAGGTGATGGGTGGGCTTGGCTTGGTGTCCCAGGGCACAGCAGATCTCGCGGTAGAAGTCGAGCCCCCGCTCGAAGACGGCCTGCCCGCGCGCGCCGGCAAAGGCCAGCCGCCCTTGTTGGCCCGGCCGTGCGCCGAACAGTTGCAGGAGCCGGACCGCGGTGGCGGCGTCGAAGTGCATCACGCCGATATCGAGACAGGCCTGGCCGTAGGCGTCGATGGCGCCCCGGGCCTTCTGCTCGGCGATCGCAGGCTTCTGCAGGTACAGCCGGACCTCGTCCTCCCGTCCGCAGCAGAACACGCCGTGACGGCTCGCC
>VGYL01001064.1 GCA_016872975.1 Planctomycetota bacterium | reverse complement strand
CGGCTCCTCCGGCGGGGCTCGGCGCGAGAAGTTTTGAGTTTTCTTCGCGTTTGGTGCTTTGGATTGATCTCCCCGCTGGCGCGGTGTGTTTGAGATTCGGTGCTTGGAATTTGGTGCTTCCGCCCCGGGCGGCACTTGGTGCTTCTGCCCCCGGGGAAAACAGAGCGGGGCGGCGCTTTCTCCGGGCCGTCCTGCGAAATTGACCCGGTGGGGCGATTGACTTTGCGGCGACCTGGTGCTACCGTAAACGTCCGAAATGACACCCTGGTTCGTTCATGGATCGAGAAAGGAGCGGTGGCTGATGGCTCGACACGTGACCCGTCGTACATTTCTTCGCACGGTGACCCTGACCGGGTCCGGACTGGTCATTCTGTCGGACGCCCGGTCGGTGCGGGGCACCCCGGCCAACAGCAGGCTCAACATCGCCGGGATCGGGGTGGGAGGACGGGGAGCAGCGGATATTGGCGGAGTGGCCGGCGAGAATATCGTGGCCCTGTGCGATGTGGATGAGACCCAGGCCGCCAAGACCTTCGCGAAGTTCCCGGCGGCCCGGCGGTACCAGGACTTCCGCCGGATGCTCGACGATCTCCACTCTCAGATCGACGCGGTGGTGATCGGCACGCCGGACCATACCCACGCCCCCGCGGCGGTCATGGCCATGAAGCTCGGCAAGCACTGCTATTGCGAGAAGCCGCTCACGCACAGCGTCTACGAGGCCCGGGTCATGGCCGAGGTCGCCCGCGCCAAGAAGCTCGCCACGCAGATGGGCACCCAGATCCACGCCGGGACGAACTATCGCCGCGTCGTGGAGCTCGTGCAGACCGGCGCGATCGGCCCGATCGGCGCGGTACACGTGTGGCTGGGCGCAGACTTCAAGGGTCCCCCCACGCCGACGAGCCGGTCGCAGCCGGAGCCGCCGACCGAGTTGGTGGTGGTGCCGCCGACGCTCGACTGGGACCTGTGGCTGGGGCCCGCCGCCTACCGGCCCTATAGTCCCCGGTACGCGCCAAACGCCTGGCGCTTCTGGTGGAACTTCGCGAACGGCCAGCTCGGCGATTTCTTCTGCCACTACTGCGATCTGGCCTTCTGGGCGTTGGACCTGCGGCATCCGACGACCGTCGAGGCCGAGGGACCCGTCCATCCGGAGAGTGCGGCCCAGTGGACGATCGCCCGGCAGGAGTACCCCGCCCGCGGCGCGCTGCCGCCCGTGACGCTGACCTGGTACAACGGCGGCGGTTATCCGCCGTTTCTGAAGGACCGCAACATCCCGACCTGGAACAGCGCGGTCCTGTTCCTGGGCTCCAAAGGGATGTTGATCGCCGACTACAACAAGCACCAACTGCTGCCCCAGGAGCAGTTCGTGGAGTTCCCGCGGCCCGAACCCTTCCTTCCGGACTCCGTGGGCCACCACCAAGAGTGGATCGCCGCCTGCAAGACCGGCGGCCCGACCACGTGCAACTTCGACTATTCCGGCGCCCTGACCGAGGCGGCCCTGCTGTGCAACGTCGCCCTGCGCACGGGCGAGAAACTCACCTGGGACCCCCAGAATCTGCGCGCCGTCAACTGTCCGCAGGCCGACACCTTCCTCCGCCGCGAATACCGCCGGGGCTGGACGCTGTGAACGGATCCGTTGGCAGTGTGCTCGTACGAGCATGAAGACAGCGTCTGACGACGCCACTACAAACCATATGCCCACGGGAGAAGTGGCGGTTCAGGGGGGGGCAATGAGTGGGTCTTTCGTGGCACAGGTCGCCGGTCACGGGCCCCGAACCGCGGGCCGTGAGAATCGTGGCAGGGCAAACGCAAAGTCGTTTGCTGTATGGGTGGCATCGTCAAGCGGAGTCTTCGGAGCTTGGCGATGGCGGACTGCCCCTGCGCAGGACTATCGCCAAGGCCTACCGGCCTTGACGCTACCACCCGTATTCGGGACTTTGCGTTTGCCCTGAGAATCGTGGTTTTGGGGATTGACTTGGAGGGGAACGGCCCTTAGAATCAGCATTCGCTGCGCCAAGAAGGTCAATCCTCAAGCTGGACCGCCGGCAGGATCAGGCGGTTCGGACACGACCTGTGGTAAGGATGGGGAGAAGGGCTCCTCAGCGCGATCGGTCGCGCTGGGCAACGCCAGTCAATCTCCGCCCGGCGCCGGGTAGAATTTATGATTTACGATTTATGATTTATGATTCGGGAAGGGCCGACGCACGACGGGCAAATCATCATTCATAACTCATGAGTCATAATTCATAATTCATAAATCATAATTGTTGAGGTCTTCCATGCGATTGATCCTGGTTGACAGGTCCGAGAATCACCGGCGTCAATTCTGGCCGTTGACGTTGAGCCGTCCCATCTGGGATTTGCGTTGCGGCATTACCTCGCTCGCCGAGAAACTCGAGGCGAAGGTCGGGACGAGCGACGTGGCGTACTTCTTGCCCGACTACCTGGCGGAGGTGTACCGGGAGCGGACCGCGCGCCCGGTCAATGACCTGGCGGTGCTGCAGGGCCAGGATCTGTTCCTCGTCGATGCCCGGGTCAAGGCCGAGCATCTGGCCCTGCGGATCAAAGCCGACGAGGTGAGCCGTCCGATCGCCGGTCCCAGCGAGATCGGGCTCGACGAGGA
>VGYL01001063.1 GCA_016872975.1 Planctomycetota bacterium | reverse complement strand
AAAGAAGGCTGGCTTCTCACATACCCTTATAGACATCCATTCTCGTCCGGGCGATGGTCCGGATGTCGGAAGGAAGGATCGAGGCATGCCGGGACAAGGCCGGGCAGGAGGGGTTTGCGGCGGGAGAACGGGTCAGTTCTTTGCCGAGCGGGGCAAGGTCAGCCGTTCCCGATACTGCCGACGTAACTCGTCCCGCGCGGAATCCTGGCCGGCGTACGGATTGTTCTGGTCCGAGGGGGCGCCCGCATTGCGCATCGCCTCGATCCCCGGGGGAAGGCTCCGTGGAGACTTGTACTCGGAGATCAGCTTATTGGCCAAGGCCTCCCGGTCCACCGCCTCCGCGTCCAGGCCGTTTCTCAAGCGAGTGCCCAACTGGCTCAGATTCTCCTGTTCCTCTCTGCTCATCTGCGCCGCGGACGGCGACGTGGCCGGGACCGCCGCCGGGCTCGAGGCCACGGGCGGTGCCAGGGTCGGCCGCACCGGGATGCCTACGGTCTGCGCGGGGTCAGATCCTGACGGAAACGGCTCGGCGCTGGCACGGCTCTCTCCGGTGCGAGTGCCTGCATCCGGGGCACCGGTTCCGAGCCGCGGCCGCAAGATGGTCGGCGTGGGCTCCGGGGAGGCCTGTTTCGTCTCCAGCAGGCTCGACGGGTCCGGCGTCGCCTCCACCGGAATCTCGCTGTGAGTCCCGCCATCCCAGCATACGATCGATCCGCTACGGATCTCCTTGATCGTCACATGGCCGATCTCGTCGCCCACCCCGGCCCACCGAAGCGTATTGTCCGGCAGGCGGATGTAGGCATACGACATCTTCGGATTGGACGAATAGGAGGTCCCCAGAAGAGTGAATTTGGTGGAGACGGCTGCCGGAGGCCTGGGGCCCGGCTTGACCGGCTTGGGAGGTTGGAAGCTTGGCTGTCTGGGCGTCTCGTCCACCCGCGCCGGCGGATTGAGGATGCTTGCCAGAAGCTCCGCCTGTTTCACCAGCAGTGGGGTCTTATCTTCACTGGTCGGAACCTTGTCGGCGTACATCATCTTGAACCGTTCCACCGCGCTGGGGCCGCCGAGAATCTTCTCGGTCTGTTTGTCGCCCCCGGTGGCCGAGCTCAGGTGCAGGAACGAGTCGGGCCTGACGTAGCCCAGGACCGAAGCCAGCACCACGCCCGCGAAAATCACCGCCACCACACTTGTCAGACGCAACGTCTTGATCATAAGACCACCATGGATGATGGTTGATGGTTGAGGAGAGCAGACTATCTCTTCAATAGTCAATCATCCTTAATCCTTCATCAATAGTCTTTGACCTTGCCGGGGGCGGCGGGTTCCGTCCAATGCAGGATTTTTTTCATAAACTCCTCCTCGTGTCCGGCGAATTCCGCACTTTGCTCGGGGGTGTGGCATTTGCGGCAGGCCGTCTTCGGCCCTCCGGTGGGTACCTGCCCGCCGGACAGCACGTGCTCGGAGCCGGGTCCGTGGCAGTTTTCGCAGCCGACGCCCGCCAGATGCCGCGTCTGGCGCTGGTTGATATAGCCTCCCTCATATTCCAGGCCGCTGACGTGGCACAGGACGCACTCGGGATCGCGGTCCGAGCCCACCTTCTGGAGGGTCTCCAAGGCATGGGAATGCCCGGTGGTCTTCCACTGCTCGTATTCCGGGGCATGGCACCGTTTGCAGCTCGCCGAGCCCACGAACGCGAGTTTGCCCTCCAGGGGCAGGCGCGGGTGGCTCTCCAGCAGAGTGCTCTGGCCGACCAACTGCTGATACTGCCGATAGAGTCGCACGAGTATTTCATCGTCGGGCAGCTTCTCGCATACGGGAATCGCCTCGAAGCGCGGGATCGGTGTGCCGGTCCGCACCTCGATCGTCACGCCGAGCCGGCAGATATAGCGCCCGAACTGACCGACCGAGAACACCAGGGGCGTCTCGCCCGGCCGGCTCAGAAGCCGCGGCTCGTCGGTATCGGAAGGACAGATAACGCACTCGATCCCCGGCGCCCGCCAGGATCGCAGTCCGAAGGCGTTCGGGTCGTAGTGTTCCACCATGAAGATATTGACCGTCGCGGTGTCGCGAGGCTGCAAAGCGAAAGACGGTGGACGCAGGGCGGACGACGGGGAATCGAAGGAGGCGAAGTTGATGGTGATCTCCCGGTCTGCGACCGTGACCTGCCGGGTGAGCTCTGCCGACCGGCCCGGCTCGGCCGCAGGGAGGATCTGGAACGGCTGAGGGTCCGCCAACAGACCCAGACGGGCGGCGATCTCACGATCGTGGGCGGTCAGGTGGACGACATCGTATTGGAGGAGCTTGAACGCTTCGAACAGGATGCGGTACTTCATCAGGTCCTGCTCGCCCTCCCGGCGGACGAGCCCGCCGGTCGCAACCACCAGCCGGCGGGAGGCCGGAACGCCGTGGAACACCGCCGAGCGCTTTTCCATCCCGCCGAGCTGCCCCCCGGAGCAGCCACAGGGACGCAACGAGCCCAACTCACGTCCCGTAAAGAACAGGACCAGCTCCTTGTCGTCCGGCGGCGTCGCGGCGGTCCGAACGCCGTTCGAAGGGCAGGACAGACCCGCGGCCAACACGCACAGACCGGCTGCTAAGAACTTGACGATTCTCTTGGGCCG
>VGYL01001062.1 GCA_016872975.1 Planctomycetota bacterium | reverse complement strand
CGCGGGGTCCCGCCCCAAGCGTCGTAACCTCCCGATCGTCCTGGCGGGCCTGCTTTGTCTGAGCACCCTCGTTTGCTGCGGTTGCTCGCGGTCCTATCGATCCGCCGCACCCAAGGGCGCCCGCTTTGAGCGACCGGCGGTCGCCGCCGAGCCCCCGCGCGATCGGCCGCCCACCGCCAAGACCCTCTACTCGATGGCCGAGATCCTCGCCACGCAGGGCAAGGACGCCGAGTGCGAGTTCGTCCTGGGCCGGTGCCTCCAGGAGCATCCGCGCTTCCTGCCCGCCTACAACAGCATGGCCGAGCTGCAGGTGCGCCAGGGCCGCCTGCACGAGGCGATCGAGACCCTCACGACCGGCCCTGCAGGTCTTTCCGCGCGATCCGGTCCTGCTGAACAACCGGGGCATGTGTCTGCTGCTCCGCCGGGACTACGCGCGAGCCCTGGAGCACTTCACCGAGGCGGCAGGCCAGGTCCCGGAAAGCGGCAAGTACCGGGCGAACCTGGCCACCGCCCTGGGACTGCTCGGCCGTCAGGAGGAGTGCCGGGCCCTGCTCCAGCAGATTCTCCCGCCGGACAAGGCCGAGCACAATGCGGAGGTGCTCCGCAAAGCCTACGAGGAGAAGGTCAGCCCGCCCGCGGATCTGCCTCCCGCATAGCTCGTCCCGGACGCGGACGCCGGGAGGGGCAGACCGGCCGGGAACACGGGACGCTGCCACCGCGTGGAGCGATCCGCTGCGATACCGGGCGCGATACGCCCTACGGGGCCGACGCGTCACTCGGGTCGGCTTTCGCGACGGCCAGGGGCAATTCGATCGTGAAGGAGGTCCCTTTGCCTACTTCGCTGTGCACCGAGATGGTGCCGCCGTGCGCCTCGACGATCTTGCGGGCCGTGGCCAGTCCCAGGCCGGTGCCGCCGGAGCGGGAAGAGCCGTAAGGCCGAAAGATGCCGGGCAGCCGTTCCGGCGGGATGCCCCGCCCCGTGTCACTGATCTGAATCGCCGCCCGTGCGCCGTGCCGGCTCGTGCGGATCATCAATTCGCCGCCCGCGGGGGAACCTGCCCGGGCATCGGCGGTCGGGGCCCCCGGCGTCCCGCTGTCGCGCCGCTCCATCGCCTGCTGCGCATTGATGAAGAGGTTCAGCAGGACCTGCTTCAAGGCGCCGGGGTCGGCCCGGCACAGCAGCGGCTCCCGGCTGAAGCTGTGCCGGACCGTCAGGACGTGGCGGTGCGCCTGGGGACAGTAGAAGTCCACCATGTCGCCCACCAGCTCGTTCAGGTCCACGGTCGCCAATTGCAGATCGGGACGCCGCACGTACTTGAGAAACCCGTCGAGAATCTGTTCCAGCCGATCCGTTTCCTTTTGCACGACGGCAATCTGGCGCGACGCCCCGGCCAGACGCGAGGATCGGGAGGCGGGAAGGCGCGACGACAGGACGTGGCGGCTCTCCTCCGCTCGGCCCTTGCCCCCCTCTTCCTCGGCCCGCATCACCTCGTCCAACGCCTCACGGGCCAGTTGGAGGTTGATCTTGACCGTCGAGAGGGGATTGCGGATCTCGTGGGCCAACTCCCCGGTCAGCCGGGTCAGCTCTTCATCGGGATCGACCGTCGGCGCAGGGCCGCTCGCGCGCGCGCCGGTCCTGGGGGGCAGCAGCGCCACCGCCCGCTCCCCCAGCGTCCGCACGGCTGAACGTACTGTGCTCAGGAACCCGTTCACAGGTCTTGCACTCCGCGGTGCCCCCTTGCTCACGTAGAACAGAGAGCCGAAATGGCAGAAGTCCTGCCCTCAGGGTCGGGGGCAGGACTCCTGCGTTTCCACTTTCTAACCGGAGTTCTGCAAAATGGGGAGTTGGGCCTATTATTCTTCTCGGACACCGCGTCAGCGGTGTCCGAGAAGAATCGGCCGCGTTAGCGACCGGGGCCGGTGGACGGGAACCGCCCCCGGACCCAGCCGCTTCCCGATTTCTTTCTCAAGTAGGCCCAACTCCCCATTTTGCAGAACTCCAGTTTCTGATCGGGAAACCGGCTAATGCTGGCGGTCTCTTCGTTTACCTTCGGCCGCCGGACTTGGGCCTGCGGTCGCGCCGATCGTCACGTCGATCCGGACGCCGGTCGTCGCGCCGATCGTCTCTCCGGTGTTCGCCCTGATCGTCCCGTTTCTCTTCCTGAATGCCCATCTCCTCCAGCGCGGCCCGGCGCGAGAGCTTGTAGCGGCCCTGCTCGTCGACGGACAGCAGCTTGACCGGGATGATATCCCCCATCTTGCAGACATCCTCGACGTGCTTGACATAGTTGGCGCTGAGCTCGCTGACGTGGCAGAGCCCTTCCACCCCCGGCACGATCTCGACGAAGACGCCGAACTCCTTGACCGAGACCACCTTGGACTCCTTGTAGAGCCGTCCGACCACCGGCGGCTGGGTCATCGCCTCGATCATCTCCTTGGCCCGCAGATGGCCGTCGCCGTCCACGCAACTGATGTAGATGGTGCCGTCCTCTTCGATCTCGATGGTCGTATCGGTCTGCTCCTGGAGGCTCTTGATCATCTTGCCCGCCGGACCGATGACCTTGCCGATATACTCGGGATCGATCTCGATCGTGATCAGTTTCGGGGCGTACTTGCTGAGCTCC
>VGYL01001061.1 GCA_016872975.1 Planctomycetota bacterium | reverse complement strand
AGGAAAAGATAGAACCCGAACCGCGCGAACGAGAAGAGACGCAGCACGCCGCCTGACGTCAGCATCGCCCCCTCCTGCATCGCCTCCCGTCCATCATAGGGCGGGCCCGGCGATAGAATTCGACACGCAGCCTGCCATCCTGGCGCTCCCACCCTAGCACGGCAGGCCGCACCTGTCGTCTCACCCCAGTCACATCTTTGGGGGGCGGGGAGATGACCGGGGTCATATCCCTGTCAGTGCCCTCAGCCGTCGCCTGTCTTCCACTACGGAGATCCGGCCTCCAAGGGGGCGTTCGTGTAGAACCCGGGTGCCTGTCCGCACGTGCGGCTGCTCCGCCGCGTCCCTGATTCCTGGCAGGCTCCAGGCACTCAACCTCCGGAGGCACTCCTCCTGCAAGGGAATGGACCATGCCTCCCGTCTGGGAAAGACAGAGCGTGGCCATGGGTGAGAGGCACGGGTCGCACCCAGCCTGCCGGCGCGCCGCTGCTTGCGGCACGCGCACCGACATCTGTAGCCTAGTCCTCTCTCACGTGGCTCTCATCGAGTGAGGGGGTGGGCGGTCACCCCTATCTCATGCGGAAGGAGAGGATCGCGGCCCGGTACAGCCCCGCATGGATCCGGTAGCCGACTAGGTCGGGTGAGGTCATCCCGAGCACGGTCGCCAGCCGCGCGTCTCGCTGCGCGACGCCCAACACCAGGTACAGGCGGCCCCCCAAGCCATCAGCCAGGTAGTAGCCGACCGTGACGGGTCGGCCATCGTCCGCGCTGATCGTCTCCTGCCCCAGGCGCCGCAGGCCTGGCATCGCCTGTGCGAGCGCGGCTTCCGCCGTGGCGACGACCTGACGGTCGTCCACGCCCTGCGGCGTGGGAGTGACGGAGAGCACCATGTTGGGCCGGAACGTCGCGCCCCGGAGGAGGACCGGCGGACCGAAGAAGGCAACCGCCCTGCCGTCTGCGGCTGGGGCGACCTCCCATCCCCGCGGGTAGCCGATGACGTAGCCACCAACGGCCGCTTGAAAGGGCTGCAACGCAGTTTGTGCCTGCGTGGTGGGCACCGCCGCGAGCAGATGCACGGCGAGGGCGGCAAGGACCCGCCTCATGTAGACACTATACCATTATTAATCGTCAATTTACAAGCCATATCTTTAGCCGGTGGTGGCACACCCCGCATGACACGCTGGACAAGATCGATCCAGTCCGCCTGGTACGGGATGCGAAGATCTTTGTCGCAGCTTGAAGCTGATTATTATCGCCGACTTGATTGCGTACCGTTTGCAGCACGACAGATTCGTGCATCGCGAGGCCGAAGCCCAGCTGCCGACCCGGCACGGCCCGTTCCGCATGGTCGCCTACCGCAGCAACGCGGACGACAGTACGCACCTGGCACTGGTCACGGGGACGTGGGATGCTCAGACCGCCGTCCTGGTCCGAGTGCACTCCGAGTGCTTGACGGGTGACGTGCTGGGGTCGTTGCGCTGCGACTGCGGCGATCAGCTGCAGGCCGCGCTGACCCGCATCGCCAGTGAAGGGCAGGGTGTGGTGGTTTACGTGCGCCAGGAAGGGCGCGGCATCGGCCTGCTCAACAAGATCAAGGCGTACGCGCTGCAGGATGCGGGCAAGGACACCATCGAGGCCAACGAGCTCCTCGGCTTCCCACCGGATGCCCGGGAGTACAGCGTGGCGGCCCAGATCATCGCTGATCTTGGCATCCGCCGGATCCGGCTGCTCACGAACAATCCGCTGAAAGAGTCGGCCCTGCCGGCCTATGGCCTGGAGATCGTGGAACGGATCCCGTTGGAAGTCCCCCCGCGGCCCGAAAACATCCGCTACCTGCAGACCAAGCGCGATAAGCTCGGCCACCTGCTCACAATGGAGTGATGCCAGTGAACCCAGCGGGAGAGCAATTCACGGGCGATCACGACGCCAGGGGGCTGCGGTTTGCCATTGTGGTTAGCCGCTTCAACCGGCCGATTACCGAAAAACTGCTCGACGCTGCGCAGCGTACCTTGGCCGATCACGGCGCGCAGGACGTCGACATCGCCTGGGTGCCGGGCGCCTTTGAGATTCCGCCCGTGGCCAGGCGGCTGGCGCGGTCGGGGCGCTACGATGCCGTGATCTGTCTGGGCTGTGTGATCAAAGGGGAAACCGCGCACTTCGAGCACGTCTCGCGTGAAGCCGCGTCCGGCATCGCTGCGGCGGCATCAGAAACGGGTGTGCCGGTGATCTATCAGGTGTTATCGGTGTATGATCCCGCGCAGGCGGTGGCGCGCGTCACCGACGAGTGGAATCGGGGCCGCGAAGGGGCGCTTGCGGCCATCGAGATGGCCCGGCTGCTCAAAGTGCTGCCGGCCTAGACCGCACCGCACTACCTCCGACAGGGATCGGTGGCGAGGACGATACGGCGGTCCTGCTGGCTCATGGTTCCATGACGAACACAACCCAGATCAACACTCGGCTCTCGATGGGAGCCCTGTCGCGGAGCGCGGGGAGGAAGCGCCAGGCGCGCGCCGCGTCGATAGCCGCAGCGTCGAGATCTGCGCGGCGAGACGAAACGGCGACCCCGACGCTGCCAACGGTCCCGTCCGCCTGCACCACAAGGCGAAGGCGCACGCGCGCGGTAACGGG
>VGYL01001060.1 GCA_016872975.1 Planctomycetota bacterium | reverse complement strand
GCGCAGGAGGTCAGCGACGTGCTCCTCCGCAACGAACAAACCCGGATTTACCATTGGCACGCGCGCACCGGCCGCTTCCCGCCGCGTCTTCACCCCGGCGGCTCGGGATAAAACGGTTACAGTAGAAGTACTAAGGGACCCAAGATAAGAGGTGACGAAATGAGGAGACTGCATCTCATCATCCTACTGGCCGCTCTTTTGCTGCCGACACGCGCAACGGCGGCCATCTATGTTTCCCCCAAGGGCAACGACAATTGGTCCGGCGGGCTCGGCCAGCCGAATGCCCAGGGCACCGATGGTCCCGTGGCCACGCTCGAACGGGCGCGGGATATCCTGCGTGAGAAAAAGACGGCCGTCGCCAGCGAAAGACGCGTCGTCGTCGCGGATGGTGGATACCTGCGGACCAAGCCATTTGTGCTGACCCCGGAAGACAGCCGCGCCGTTTACGAAGCGGCGCCCGGAGCCCGGCCGGTCTTCTCTGGAGGCAAGGTGATTCGCGGGTTTGAGCGCGGCGAGAACGGGCTCTGGACGGTCCGTATTCCCGAGGTGGCCGACGGCTTGTGGTACTTCGACCAGTTGTTCGTCAACGGCCGCCGGGCCACGCGGGCCAAGACGCCGAACAAGTTCTACTCCTACATGGGACAAACCGTCGAGGTGCCGGTCGAGGGCAAACCCAACCAGTTCGTGCGGACCACGAACGTCCCGGCCGAGGCCCTGGCACCGCTGAAAGGTTTGAGTGAGGCCGAGCTGCGGGACGTGGTGCTCGTCGCCTACCACAAGTGGTGCATCACGCGGCGGTATCTCACTGCGGTGAAATTCGACACCAACCAGATCATCACGACCGGCGAGAAGCTGGCCAGCTTCTCCAATTGGCCCGAGGGCACCCGCTTCCACCTGGAGAACTTCCCGGCCGCCCTCGATGAGCCGGGGGAGTGGTTCCTCCGCCGTGATGGGGTGCTCAGCTACAAGCCTCGACCGGGCGAGGACATGGCCAAAGCTGAAGTCATCGCGCCGATGACGACGAAACTGGTGCTCTTCGAGGGCCAACCCGAGGCCGGCCAGTTTGTTGAGCGTGTCACCTTCAAAGGCCTGACCTTTCAGCACCAGCAGCGTGTGCTGCCGGCGACCGGGTATGCCCCCTACCAGGCGGCCTTTGCCACCGACGCGGCGATCATGCTCGATGGGGCCCGGAACGTCACCATTGAGGACTGCGAGATCGGCCATACGGCGGAGTCCGCGGTCTGGTTCCGCCAGGGCTGCCGGGACTGTCGCATCGAGCGCTCGTATCTGCATGACCTCGGCGCCGGCGGCGTCCGCATCGGCGAGGGCCGGGCGCGGGCGGACGAGAACTCCCGCACGGGCCATATCACCGTGGACAACAACATCATCCGTAACGGTGGGCGGATCTACATGGACGCCGTGGGCGTCTGGATCGGCTTCAGTCCCGACAACAACGTCACCCACAACGACATCGCCGACTTCTTCTACACGGGACTTTCAGTCGGTTGGCGCTGGGGCTACTCGGACAGCCTCGCCAAGCGCAACAATCTCAGCTTCAACCGCGTCCACCATCTCGGCTGGGCGGTCCTCAGTGACATGGGCGGCATCTACACGCTCGGACCCTCCGAAGGCACCGTCATCAGCAACAACATCTTCCACGATATTTACGCCTACTCCTACGGCGGCTGGGGCCTGTATACCGACGAAGGCAGCACCGCGATCGTCATGGAGAAGAACCTCGTCTACAACACCAAGACCGGCAGCTTCCACCAGCACTACGGCAAAGAGAACATCATCCGCAACAATATCCTGGCGTTCAGCAAGCTGCACCAGATCCAGGCGACGCGGGTCGAGCCGCACCTGTCGTTCACGTTCGAGAAGAACCTCGTCTACTGGGACGGCGGCCCCCTGCTCTCCGGGCGCTGGAAGGAAATCAACATCAAGATGGATAACAACTGCTACTGGAACGCCGCGGGCGAGCCGATCACGTTCGCCGGCCTGTCGCTCGACCAATGGCGCGAGCAACGGGGCCAGGACAAGAACTCGATCGTCGCCGATCCGGGCTTCGTCGACCCGAAGAACTACGATTTCCACCTCAAGCCCGACTCCCCGGCCCGAAAGATCGGCTTCGAACCCTTCGACTACACGAAAGCCGGCGTCTACGGCAATCCGGCGTGGGTTGCCAAAGCGAACGAAGTCACCTATCCCCCCTTGGAGTGGCCGCCGCAAGGCCCGAAGGGCGCGCAGTAGCATGGGCATCCCGCCCATGAGTATCACGGGCGCGAGCGCCCGTGGTCAGGGCCAGAATGGCCCTGCGACCCGTGGGCATGACGCCTCATGGTTCTACACATCTCTGCATGGTAGAACGGGACTCTGGGTTCTCTTGCGCCGAGCTTGGATATAATGTAGATCAGCCGCCCGCGGCTGACGAATCGCAGGAAGGCCCCCCGAGGGCGGGGGTCCGGATGAGTTTTGACGAACAAGTTCGGTAATCAGAACCCGGCGACCGGCGCTCTTCGTAGGGCGAGCGTCCCCGCTCGCCGAAGATGTCGTGCGAGGACGCACGACCTACGCGGAGAGTGATTCGGGCGGCCATTACCGAAGTTGCACGTCACGACTCATCAG
>VGYL01001059.1 GCA_016872975.1 Planctomycetota bacterium | reverse complement strand
ACTCGGGTCGGCCAGCAGCCGGGCGCTGCTTGCCTGATTCTGCAGCGGGACCAGCAGTGTGCGGTCGCCGGGCCAATTGAAGACGTGCAGGTAGAGGGTTGTGCCTTTGCGCGTGCAGCGGCCCCAATCGAGGCTCGCGAATGGGCTGGCGGTCGTGCCGTAGATGGCTTCGCCGTTGACCTTCATCCAGGCGCCGATGGCCTGCATCGACTTGACGGACTCGGGCGGCACGCTGCCGTCGCCTTTGGGGCCGATGTTGAGGAGATAGTTGCCGCCCTTGCTGGCGATGTCGATCAGGTTGCGGATGAGCGTCTCGTCGGATTTCCAGGCGTGGTCGTGGTCGCTGTAGCCCCAGGTCGTGTTCATGGTCATGCAGGTCTCCCAATCGACGCCGGGCATTCCGGTCGCGGGGATGTGCTGCTCCGGCGTGATGAAGTCGCCGTATTTCGGGTCGAGTTGCGGCGTGTAGCCCTCGGTGCCCATGCTCTTCCAGCCGGCCTCGAGCGAGCGGTAGAGACGGTTGTTCATGATGACCGCCGGCTGCTTGCTGCGCACGAGCTGCATGAGCGCCGTCGCGCGCCATGCCTCGTCCCCCTGGAAATCCTGGGAACTGTAGTCCCACCACAGGATGTCGATCGTGCCGTAGTTCGAAACGAGCTCGTTCGCCTGGGCGTGGAGGTAGTCGACGTACCTGGCGTGGTCGCGCGTCCCGTTCGGATAGGGCCGGCCGCGCAGCGGGTGCGGAAGCTGTTTCGATTTCTCGTAGCCGTACTGGTCGTGATGCCAGTCGATCACCGAGTGATAGAAGCCCACGCGCAGCCCCTCCGCGCGGGCCGCATCGACGATTTCGCGCACGAGGTCGCGGCCGAGTTTCGAGCCGGCGTCGTAGTCGCTTGTCTGCGAGTCGTGCAGCGCGAAACCGTCGTGGTGTTTCGTCGTGAACACGAGGTAGCGGCACCCCGCCGTCTTCGCGAGCCGTGCCCACTGGCGGGCGAAGTCGGCCGTGGGCTTGAAGAGCGGCAGTGCCCGCTGCGCGTACGTATCGGTGTCGGCCTTCACCCGCTGCTGGATCCACTCCATGCCCCCCTTGGTGGCGACCGGCTTGCCGTCCCACGTCCCGGCCAGACCCGAGTACAGCCCCCAATGCACGAACATCCCAAACCTCGCCTCGCGCCACCAGGCCATCCGCGCCTCCCGCCGGGCCGGTGACTCCCCGCCGCCCGCCTGCACCGTCGAACCCGGCCCGCCCGCGGCCTGGGCCTGGGAGAAAGCGATCAGAATCAGCACGAGGACCGTGAGACAGAGAATGATGTGTTTCATGGTGACAAGCCTTTCATGGTTCCCTTGTTTGTTGTGCCATCATAGGATTCCCACTCCCCATGGACTACGAGGCTTGTACGCGGGGGGGCTTCTTGGGGTGGCGTCTCACCAGCCGCTTGCGGTAGGTCTGCTGAACCTGCTCCAGGTGCTGGTAGAACGAAGCGGCATCCGGGTACCGCTGCTCGATCTCTTTGCGGATCGCACGCACCTGCTGAACAATCGGGTCTCGTTCCATATCGTCAAACCTCCATCAGTTCTTCGGGGGTGCAGATGATGGGCGAGCCAATGCCACGTCCGGCGTTGATTCCTGCCACGATCAGCTTGACTTTGCCGCCGGCAATATGCGTACAGTTCCAGCTAACGAGGTAGTCCATGCCCTGCCAGACCGCCAAAGCCAAATGATAGGCATCGGCCCGCGCTTTCTCCGGAAGGTCGATCCCCGCAAAGTAATGCTCGGCCAAGTCTCGCACTTCCGGTGTTACGTCGAGAATACCAAAGCTCTGTACAGACTTGATACGTTTCTCGGCAGCGTTCGGATCGCCTCGGCCGATTTCCTCCAGCACCACAGGTGATATAAAGGGTTCAAATTTCGGCAAGGCTTGTTCCCACCATTCCGCCGTGACCTGCTGGTGAGCGGCAACAATCAGGTCACGGCTCATCTGGGCCGTCAGGTAGCTTATCACAGACGTCTCGATATAGATGGTTGGCTTCATGGCCATAGACTATCAGAAATCCGGGCTGGGAGCAACAGCGAAGGCCCCGGCGCCACAACACCGGGGTATTTCCTCATGTTACTTGCCTGTCTGTGATAAAGGCGCTCGATCAGGGATCTACGTCTTCGAAGTCGGAGGGGCTGACCCAGCCGGCGGACTTCTTGTTCAGTTCGCCCTTTTGGTAGCGCTCGTAGAAGTGGCTCGTGGTGCCGTCGGCGTAGGGGTACTCGTCGAAGATGTGGCCCCGGCCGAACATGCGCGGGTCGCCTTGGACACGGAGTTCTGCAAAAAGCCGGTCCTTGAGGGCGGCTTGGCGCGGCGCGAATTCAGGTCGGCCGGCCAGGTTGTCCAGGCAGTCGGGGTCTTTGGTGATATCGTAGAGCTCCTCGGCGGGACGCTTGCCGAACGACCAGGCCCAGTAGCGGTGCGTCTCGGGGTTGTGGCGGGCCTGGAGACATTCGGTCTTGGTCGGGCTGCCGTCGGCGTTGAGATAGCCGGTCACCGGGTCGCCCGAGGGCCAGCGCTCGGGCTCGAAGTTGTGCAGGTACAGGAAGCCATCCTTGACGATCCCGCGGATGGGGTAGCCCACGTCA
>VGYL01001058.1 GCA_016872975.1 Planctomycetota bacterium | reverse complement strand
CCGACGTGGCCGCCGAGACGCATGACCACGATTATCAGAGCGCCGTCATGAGCCTCTGGGACAACATCGTCAACCGCAAGTACTACGTCACCGGCGGCATGGGCAGCGGCGAGACCTCCGAGGGCTTCGGCCCCAACTACTCGCTGCGCCAGAACGCCTACAACGAGTCCTGCTCCACCTGCGGCCTGATCTTCTTCCAGTACAAGATGAATCTCGCCTACCACGATGCCAGGTACGCGGACCTGTACGAGGAGTCGATGTACAACGCCCTGCTGGGCTCGCTCGACCTGGAAGGCAGGAACTTCTACTACGACAATCCGCTGGACTCGCGCGGCCGGCGCTATTCCTGGCACGCCTGCCCGTGCTGCGTGGGCAACATCCCGCGCACGCTGCTGATGATCCCCACCTGGACCTACGTCAAAGGCAAGGACAGCCTGTACGTCAACCTCTTCATCGGCAGCACGATCAAGGTGGAGAATGTCGCCGGCACCAACGTCCAGATGGGGCAGAAGACGGACTACCCCTGGAGCGGCAAGGTCTCGATCACCGTCAATCCCGAGACCCCCAAACGGTTCTCCATCTATATCCGCGTGCCCAACCGCACGACGAGCGAGTTGTACACGCCCACGCCGCAGGTGAGCGGGCTTGAATCCCTGGCGGTGAACGGCACGCCCGTTTCCACCAAAGCCAACCAGGGCTACGTTGTGATGACCCGCCGCTGGCGGACGGGCGACCGGATCGATCTGGTCCTGCCGACGCAGGTCCAGCGGATCAAGGCCAGCGATAAGATCGCCGCCACGAGCGGCAAGGTGGCCCTGCGCTACGGACCGCTCATCTACAGCGTCGAGGCCGTGGACCAGAGCCTGGACAAGGTCCTGAGTCCCGCATCCGCCTTGACGGCTGAATGGAGAGGCGACCTGCTGGGCGGCGTCACGGTCATCCAAGGCGCCTGGGCCGACGGGTCCCCCTTCCTGGCGGTCCCGAACTACGCCCGCGACAACCGCCTGCCCCGAGAGGATGCCGCGACACCATCGCCCACGGACCGCCGCGGCCCGCGCCCGATCAGCTCGATTGTCTGGATGAGGGATCAATAAGTCCCGTAGCATGGGCGTCCCGCCCATGAGTCGCAGGGCCATCTTGGCCCTGCCTCCACGGGCGAGACGCCCGCGATACTCATGGGCAGGGTGCCCATAGTACGAAGGGCGTTATGAAGCAAATGGGAGTCAACATGATCTGGCAACTTCGAACTTCGGTGTTGGCAATAATCGTTGCCTCAGTCAACGTCGGCCTCAGCCAGGGCCCCTATCAGGTCAAGACCGCCCATCCTCGATTGTTCATCGAAGATGTGGCGGAGCTGGCCCGGCGGTGCGCGGGGCCGCTGGCGGCGGATTACGCGGTCGTCAAACAACGCGCCGACGACGCCGTCAAGAGGGGCAACATCCAGTACATCACCAACGCCTGGTCTATCCCCGAGGACCTGATGAACTGCGGCCTCGCGTACCTCGTGGAGCGGGAACGGGGTGGCAACGCCCGCCCGTACGCGGACGTCATCATCAAGCAATGGGGCGACGGCACCCTCATCGCCAATCGCAACGGCAGCCACTTCGGCTATCACCCCATCGCCTACGATTGGATCTACGACGCCCTGACGCCCGAGCAACGAGTCCGCTTCGGGGACGCCCTGGGCTCCTGGCTGCGATATTACACGAACGAGCCGCGGATCCTGCTCCGGTGGGGCCACTGGGAATACAACCAGACCTGGGGCCCGATCCACCTGAACATCGGAAACACCCGCGATGCGCTCACGCAGAAGCTGCTGATCGCCCTGGCCATTCGCGGCGCCGGCACGCGTTACGAGGCGGATGCCAAGACCTTCCTCGATTCCTGGAACCAGCGGGTGCCGGCGGAATGCCTCCCGGCCTTCAACCGGATGGGCGGCGTCTGGTCGGAGTCTTACGGCCACGGCGCCTACGGCCCGGTCACCGTCATTCCGTACGCCTTCCACGCCTGGCGAACCGCCACGGGGATCGATCTGTTCCGGCAGTTGGAGCCCTGGGGGTATCCGGTGGAGGAGCCGCGCTGGGTGGCGTACACGATGATGCCCCATAACGAGCGGACCGCTTGGATCGACGACGGCGACGGCTCCCGCCCCGCCGCGTTCGCCCGGGCGGCCCCGATGCTCCGCGATGGGTTGTCGCAGTGGTTCTGCGATAGGGGCTCCGAATGGCTGCGCGAACGCTGGCAACGCGTGGCCTGCTACGACCCTGCCATTCCGGCGACGCCACCGGAGAGTCTTCCCCTGGGCTATCTGTTCCCCGGCGCGGGCCACGTCTACATGCGCAGCGCGTGGAACGACCCGAATGCGACGTGGGCCTTCTTCGGCTGCGGCCCACAGTTCGCCGGCCACTCCCGGGACGACGAGGGCCACTTCCTGATCGCCAAGCGCGGCGCGCTGGTCTCGCGCCAGGGTGGCCAGGGCCATAATGACTCCGATTACTACGCCGGCGGCTCGCTCATCTACAACATCGTCACGATCTTCGATCCCAGCGAGAAGTTCCGCCGGGACAAGGGCAATGAGAACGACGGCGGCCTCGTGCGGCACGTCTACGAAGGCGGCCCCTTCCCGC
>VGYL01001057.1 GCA_016872975.1 Planctomycetota bacterium | reverse complement strand
GAAGCCGTGCGAATCGAAGTTGCTGTTGGCGCACATGATCGTATCGGGGAACGTGCGATTGAGGTAAACGTCCATGGGCGAAAGGCAGAAGTCCCCGACGATCTGCCGGCGCTCGCGGCTGTCCACAAGTTGGGCCAGGTCGTAGGCGGTGCTGAATTTCTTGCGGCCGAGGAAGAACGCATAGGAGGAATCGACGACATCGAGATCGTCGATGAAGTTGTAGTCCGTGTTGGTGTACCGCGCCCCGAGGTTCCAGGGTGGCAGCCCGGTGCCCTGCACGGCGATGTGCTCGCCCGTGATGTACACGCACGCGGCGCCCGCCGCGGCGGCGATCGTAGCGCTGCCGGTCGCATCCACGACGGCCTTTGCCAGGACGACGCCGCGGCCCTCGGGTGTCGCGACGACGACGCCTTTGACCCGGTTGTCCTCGACGAACGCGCCACAGCCGAGCACGCCGTACCAGAGGTCCGCCCCGGCTTTGCGCAGCTCCTGCCGGTACCATTCGATTTTGAGTTGGCTGTTCCAAGCCTGGCCTTGCCCGCTCCGGCCCTCACCGGGACCGCCGAGCTCGGCCAGGCCCTGATCCAATTCCTTGGTGAAGCCTTCCCGATGACCATGATAGTACTTGCCGATCAGGCCCAGCGTGCCGACGCCGCCCAGGCCGTGGAGATACTCCACCACGAGCGTCCGGGCCCCTTGTCGGGCCGCGGCGATTCCCGCGGGCGCGCCGCCCGTGCCGCCGCCGACGACCACCACGTCATACTGGCCGAGCACCGGCAACGTCTTCCGGCCCGATTTGACGTACGCGGTCTGCGGGCCCACGCGCATCCACGCCTGATCTTCACGAACGTCGCCCAGGATGGCCGCTTGTCCCGTTTCCGCCGGCGTGGCTCGTTTTGTTGCACGTCCGGCGTCCGGTGCCACGAGTCTGGCCACGCCGGCCCTCTGCCGATCCCGGCTCTTGGCCTCCGCGGCCGCCGCTTCCCCGATTCGCGTACCGACCTCCATCAGCTCCAGCGGCCGCAGCAACTGCTCCGCGGCCCGGCGGGACAGATCGGCGCAGCCGCCCAGGACGTAAATCCGCTCGGCCTGCGGCGACTGGAACACCCCGAGATCGATCTTGGCCGCTCCGGGCCAGGTGCAGCATTCCTGGACCCGCCCTTCAATATGGTCCGGCGGCACCTGGAACAGCGTCTCCGCGGCGTCCACCTGCTCCGGGTGCCAGGTCAGGTCGCGAGCGATCTGCTCGGCCTTGGCCAGCGAGGCGAACGAGCCGTCGGCCATGGGAATCTCCAGCGTGTACTCCATCGCCTGGTAGATCCGCCCGTTGTCCCCACGGACCGGGGTGGGCAGTTGCCGGGCCCGCAGGTTCTCCGCCTCGCGGGGCGATCCGCCGATGACGATCCGCTTGAAAATCTGCGGGCCCCCCGGGTAGGGGGCGAACTGGGCTCCCGCCATCCGGGCGACGACCGCCTGTTGCGTGGCATCGACAATCACCTTGGCCTTGAGGGCCTGCCGGCCCGAACGGCTGGCGAGGACGACCCCGGCCGGCTTGCCGGCGCTGTCGCGCAGCAACTCAGTGGGGTAGCAGCCATAGAGGAACGTCACGCCCGAATTGAACAGGGCCTCATCGAGGGTCCGCTTGATCTGCATGGGCGTCGGCGGCAGGCGGTGTGCGGCCTTCGGCGCCGGGCTCTGGGCCTGGTTTTCCAGAATGATCTCGCCCAGAAGCATGCGCTTGGCCGCCGGCGTCTTGCTGACCGCGAATCTCAGGTACCGCGCCTCTTGCCGAATCGTGACCGACAGCGGGAAGGCCGCTTCCTCGATGCCGCCGTCGCTCAACCGCACGTTCGCGACGGTTCCCACGGGCCGCCACTGCTGGTTGTCCGCACTGGCATAAACGGCGACCTTGGCCACCTCGAACTCACGCGGGCGCTGGTACACCAGCACATGGGCACGCTCGACGAATTGCTCGCTGCCCAGGTCGGCGACGATATTGGTATCTTCATTGTACTGGACGCTTTGTCCCGCGGCACTGTGCCATTTCCCGTCGCTCAGAAGGCTCGGGCGCGGCGAATCCCGGTGGGGCGTCGCCGAGGGGACATCGGCCTGGTACGTGAACGGGACCGTGTTACGCAACTCCACGGTCCCGCCGGCTCGGCGAACATGGCCTTGGCCAAAGGGGAGCGGGGCTCCTCGTCCGGTTCCAGCCACAGGCGGTATGTCCCGCAGATGTCCTCGCCGAGGTAGGGGCGGGGGGCCGCCAGGAACACCGTCGCGCCCTTCCGTGCCGCGGCGACGGCCGCGGTGACGGCCCCGGACGTGCCGCCCACGACGAGGACGTCGACACTCTGCAAGACCGGAATCTGCCGGGGCGATTCCGTCACGACCGCGCCGGACGAAACCGCGGTCGCGGTCTGCGTCGGCGCGTCCGCGCGGGCCGAGAACCGCGCGCATCCCGTCTGGGCCAGAAGGGAGCAGACGGCCAGGAAAAGCAACAACGTTCGAGGCTGCACCTGCATGGCTGTGTCCTTTTCAACCATCTTCAATCAGTTCCGAATCCGGTTCACAGACGCAATTATCGTGACTTGCCTTCGATTTTCAATGGGAAAGGACGGAGGAATCGGTCG
>VGYL01001056.1 GCA_016872975.1 Planctomycetota bacterium | reverse complement strand
CGAAGAGGCGGTACCTCTTCGTGATGGACGGGGCGAAGGCTCTTCGATCGGCGGTGAAGCAGGTGTTCGGCAAGCGGCAATTCGTGCAGCGCTGTCGCCTTCACAAGATCCGCAACGTGGTCAAGGAACTTCCGAAGGATCTCGCCCCACAGGTCCGAGCCGTGATGCGGGCCGCGTTCAAGCTGGATCCCAAGGAAGGGATGGCCCGGCTTGAGCAGCAGGCGTGCTGGCTCGAGAGGGAGTATCCGGGTGCGGCCGCGAGTCTGCGCGAGGGACTCGCCGAGATGTTCACCGTCGCCCGTCTCGACGTACCACGTTCCCTGCGGCGATGCCTCGTCAGCACGAACCTCATCGAGAGTCCGATCGGCACCATCCAGTATCCGATGGGAAGAGTCACCAACTGGCAAGGAGGGGAGATGGTCGCGCGGTGGGCAGCGAGCGCCTTCCTTGCGGCGGAGAAGTCGTTCCGGAGGATCCTCGGATACCGCGATCTCTGGCAGCTGGAAGCGACTCTCCGTTCCAAGGAGCTTGACGACCAGGAGATGGTGGCCTAAAATGAACCCGAGAGTTCGCCGCCCTCGAAACCTTCAACTACGGAGGGGGCAAGGTCCCATTCGGCACCCGTCATCTCAGCGACCCGCTGGCACCAGTCATCGATCGCCTCATCCTTCGCCGCCGTGCTCTCCCACACGCGCCCCTTCAACAACAAGGTATCAGGTACGAGACAACAAGTCGCGTTGGAGCTCCTGTCCTGATCCGCAGGTTACTTCCTCATCTCCTCCAGCCTCACCCATTCCCCCGGCGAGCGCTGGTACTTCCACCAGTACGAGCCGTTGCAGGAGAGGCCTCTCTTGACGGCCTTGCCGGCCAGGCTGGGGGATGCGTAGGTACGTCCTTTGGAGCGGATTCGGCCGTCTCGAAGGATGCGGCCTTTATGCAGTTGGCCCTTGTACGTCATCCTGATCTCTCGAGTCTTCAGTTTCGCGATCTTGGCGAGGTACGGATGAAGGGCGGGCTTTCGTCCCTCGCGGAGTCGCGGGCGGCGAGGCCGCGCGGGTTGCGGAGGCCGCCGCCCACGGCGCCCCTCGATCAGCTCGTCCAGCTCGCGACGCTGTTTCCTCCGGATCTCGCGGCGAAGGACGTCCCGCAGGTTCTCGGACTTCAAGAAGCCCCCCTGCATTCGGTTCCCAGAGGGCTTCCCGATCCGGAGAATCAGAGACTCCATCTCCTTCAGGCGCTCATCCCCGATGGTGAAGTAGACGCTGAAGCGATCCCATGTCCCGGCGTGGCGATCTCGAAGGTGCTGCTTGAGCCGCGCGCTGAGGTTTCGGGCGAGACCGACATAGTAGAGCCGCTCTCCTCGATAGAGCGCGTAAACCCCATGCCGCTTTCGCACGAACTCCTGAATGATCTCCCGGTGCTCCTCGAGAATTCGGTAGGAGACCCGCTCGAGGTGCTGGCAGACGAGCTGGCCTTTTCGGGTTCCGGATCTGCGCATGGTATCCCCCCGACGGTTCGGGCAACGGAGACACTGGGTCATGAGCCTTCGGGAGAGAATCAAGGCGCCCCGTCTTCTCTCACGGCTCACACGGCCGGGACCGTTACCCGAGTCTAAGCCGACGCCGCTTCTTCGCGAGCTCGGTCGCGCACTCGCCGAGCTGTCTTAGTCCCTCCTGAATGTGATGCGGGTGGACTCCCGCCCGGGCAATGAGAACCATCAATCGGCTGGTCGCTTCCAGAACATCGGAGTTTGCATTGTCCCCTCTCGTGTACCGGCAGATCTCCGAGCGCTTGTTCTGGTGGTAGGCTCGGTCGCTCCGCATTCGGGAGAGGGTGTACTCCCGGATCCGCGCACGGTTGCCTTCATCTCCAACCATGGCGTCCGCAATGGCCGATTCCTTCTCTGCCCAGGCCTCGTCCTTTCGCGGCAGATGCTCCGCCGCCTGTTGCGCAAGCGCTCTAATCCGAGTCCTTACGGCTTCCTGCTCTTTCCCCGTGAGAAGGCTTCGAGCCGCACGGGCCACCGATCGGCCAGCGATACCGCCAGCGATGGCGCCGATCCCGGCTCCTACGACTCCACCGGCCGGTCCGAAGAATAGCGTTCCTACAACCGCGGTCACGTGTTCTCCGGTCGCACCGCCGACCACTCTCCCGGCCGTGTCGGTAAGCACGTTCGTGACGGCGCAGGAGAGGTTTGTGTCCCCACTGTAGAGGTCGCGTATCGCCAGCGCTCCGGCGATCCCGAGCGAAATCCAAGGAACCTCGAAATCGGTCAGGTCCGCTCCGCGCTCCAAGGACTCCTCGGTCATTTCGCGAACGGAGTCGTGCATGAGCTCGGGATCCACGTAGACGCCCGGAAGCGAGCCGACCTCCTCCGCAAGCTCCACGTTGACGATCACCGGGATCTCGGGGTACCGCTCAAGGTGTTCCAGAACACCGGATGCATCGTCCAGACATTTGACCTGGAAAGGCTGTCCGTCGACCAGAAGATCGAACCCAGGTTGGCTCGATGACTCGGGGAACACGATATCGTGCCCGGCTGCCTGGTAGTGATGGGCGACAAGCCTCTCAGCAACGAAGCCCTGATAATTGCTGAGAGATCCCGCCTGCGCCGCGCCCCTCAGCTCTTCGT
>VGYL01001055.1 GCA_016872975.1 Planctomycetota bacterium | reverse complement strand
GTGGCGTACAAGACCACCTCGGCCAACGCCTCCGATGGGGCGAACGTGCCGGCGTTGGTCGCCCAGGCCCAAGCCGTGCCGCCCGAGGGCCGGATCGAGACGCTGGCCTACCAAGGAAAAGTAGAATGTCCCCTTTTCTTTCCGCGGGCGGTTGCCGGAAGCCAGGCTTGCCGAACCGCGACTCGTAGGGTAGCTTGGATCCCCATGAGAACGCGGCATAGTCTTGCTTGATGGAGAAAAGGACATGACCAGGCAGTCGTATGGAACGATAGGAGCGGTGGCGGTCTTGCTGATCTGGGCGGTCTCGGCACAAGGGGCCGGCGGGGCGACGTACTGCAATCCGGTCATCGACAGGAATCTGGCCGATCCGGCGGTCATTCTGCACGAAGGGGTCTACTATCTCTACGCCACCGGCGACGTCGATGGCGACAACGGGTACCGCGTCTATACCTCGAAGGACCTGGTTCATTGGGAGCGGGGTCCGGTCGTGTTCCGTCCAGGCGAGCGGCACGTGTGGGCCCCCGATCTCTGGCGGGACCCGGCCTCCGGCCGGTTCTTCCTCTATTACACGGCCAGCCAGACGGTCGGCGTGGCCGAAGGCGAGGGGCCGCTGGGCCCGTTCACCATCCGCCGCAGGCTTTTCGACAGGGCCATCGACGCCCACCTGTTCCAGGACGACGACGGGAAGTTGTACCTGTATTACGTGCAACTGCCGGGCTTTCGCATCATGGTCCAGCCCATGGCCGGCCCCACCGAGCCCGTCGGCGAGCCCAAACTGGTCCTGCGTCCGGAATCCGACTGGGAGAAGCGCGCCGGCCACGTGACCGAAGGGCCCTGGATTATCAAGCACCAGGGTCGTTACTACCTCCTCTACAGCGGCTCCGGCGCCGATACGCCGGACTATGCGGTCGGCTACGCCACCGCGGACCATCCCCTGGGTCCGTTCACGCGGGCCGCCCACAATCCCATCGTCCAGCGGTCGCCCGGGCTGTTCGGGCCCGGCCACGGCTGCGCCATCCGCGACGGTGCCGGCCGCTGGTGGCACATCTATCACCAGAAACGCAACGACCGCGTCGAGTGGGACCGCTTCATCTGCATCGACCCGCTGTGGTTCGACCAGGACGGCAACCTCTCCAGCCGGGCCACCCGCGGCACGCCCCAGCCGGCGCCTGTCCCAGCCGCCGTGGCCGGTGAGGGACCCCAAACGCGAAAGAATGCGTTTGGGAACCCTGTCCCGTCGCCCGTGGCCCGTGCCCCGAGTCACGAGCCACGGGCCACGACTCACGGGTCCCGGCCCAACATCGTCCTGATCATCTCGGACGACCAGGCTTGGGGCGATTACAGCTTCATGGGACATCCGCATATCGAGACGCCCCATCTGGACCGGCTCGCGCGGGAGGGCCTGACCTTCACCCGCAGTTATGTGACGGCGCCTTTGTGCCGGCCATCGCTGGCGACGCTGGTCACGGGCCTTCATCCCCACCAGCACGGGATCGTGGGCAACGATCCGCCCTCGCCCCAGCGGCCGCGGGGCAAAGATTGGCTCGTGACACGTGCCCGGCTCAACGAGCACCTCGTCCGCCGGATCGAGCTGGTCCCGACCCTGCCCCGCATGCTGGCGGAAAAAGGCTATGTCTCCCTGCAGACCGGCAAATGGTGGGAAGAAACCCCCGCCCGGGGCGGTTTCACCGCGGGGATGACCCACGGGGACCCCGCCCGGGGCGGACGCCACGGCGATGCCGGCCTGACCATCGGCCGCCAAGGCCTGGGCGCGATCACGGGTTTCATCGATCGCGCCGTAGCCGAGGACCGGCCGTTCTATGTCTGGTACGCGCCCTTCCTGCCGCATTCGCCCCATACCCCGCCCGAGCGCCTGGAGCAGAAGTACCTGCCCAAGGCCCCCACGCCCGCGGTGGCGAAGTACTGGGCCATGTGCGAGTGGTTCGACGAGACCTGCGGCGAGCTGCTGGCGTATCTCGGCCAAAAAGGGCTGCGCGAGAACACGATCGTCGCGTACGTCTGCGACAACGGCTGGATCCAGGACCCCAACCGGACCAACGTGTTCGCGCCCCGCTCGAAGCAGAGCCCCTACGAAGGGGGTATTCGCACCCCGATCATGATCCGCTGGCCCGCCCGGCTGCAACCGCGATTCGATACGCAAACCCTGGTCAGCAGCACGGATCTCGTCCCGACCCTGCTGAAGGCCTGCGGCCTGCAACCGACGGCCGCCATGCAGGGCGTGGACCTGCTCGATGCCCGGGCCCTGGCCGGCCGGTCCAGCATCTACGCCGCCGCCTACGAACACGACATCGTCGATATCAACCGCCCGGCGGAGAGTCTCAAGTACCGCGTGGTCATCAACGGGCTGAAGAAGCTGATCCTGCCCAACCCGGCCCGCCTGCCGGGAGCGAAGGCGGAGCTTTACGACGTGCTGGCCGATCCGCACGAGCGGAACGATCTGGCCGCGACCGAGCCGCAGACCGTGCGGCAACTCACCCAGGAGCTCGACCGCTGGTGGACCCCGCCGACCCCGGGCATCCAGGAGATCGAAGACCCGCGCGTCCGCCGCTATGTGATCCCGCAACGGGTCGTCTGGCAGTCCCCCGGCGCCAAGGTGGAGAATACGCAGGCCCTGCTCG
>VGYL01001054.1 GCA_016872975.1 Planctomycetota bacterium | reverse complement strand
CCGGTCATTGCGTGAGAAACTTCCGGATCATCTGGGCACAGACCCGGTCCAGGCCCTCCGGGGCGCCGTCGCCGCCGCGATTCGTCGCGGCCAGCACGGCGAAGTTCTTCAACGGCGCCACCCAGCCGACGCAGTAGTTCATGCCGTTGTGGCCGGAGTGCTGGAGGACCTGGCCGCCGGCCCAGGGACGCTCCAGCAGGTCCCAGCCGAGGGCATAGTTGCCGCCGAAGGGCGGCTCTTTCAACTGCCGGACCTGGGCCGCCGGGAGCAGGCCCGCCTCGTCCCGCATCGCTTTGAGGACGCACTGGACATACTTGGCCCAATCATGCATCGAGCAGTGCACGCGTCCGGCGGGCGTGATGAACGGCGGATTATCGCTCCTGGGTCCGGGGTCGATGGGAACGAGTTGGCCGCCCTGGACGCGATGCTGCCAGGGGGCATCGATCCGACCGCGGGTCCCCATCGCCCCGAACCCGGCGGTCGTGATCCCCAACGGCGCGAAGAGCAGCCGCTGCAGGACCGCTTCGTACTCCTCGCCCGTGACCTGGTCCACAATGGCGCCCGCGATGGTGAAACCGGCGTTCGAGTACACTTTCACCTGCGGCGGCTGGTTGATTGGGGGCCGGCTCAGGACAATCTCGGTCACCCGTCGCCGTTGGGCGGCGGGCGAGGGCAGCGCCAGGACCGCCGCAAGCTGCTTGCCATCGAGCGGAGCGAAGCCGTTGGTCATCGACGGCACCCCGGCCCGGTGCGACAGCAGGTGGACCAGAGTCATGTTCCGGTAGCCCGGATGCATCGTGTCCTTCCACTGCGGGAAGTACTCCGCCAGAGTCGTCTCCCACTTGAGCTGGCCCTGTTGGACGAGCAGGCCGATCAGCGAGCCGGTCATCGCCTTCGTGCACGAGCCCAGGTGGAAGGGATCGTTCGGCTCGGCCGTGACGTCGCTGCCGTGCTTGCGCACTCCGACCACACCCAGAGCGTGGAGCCGGCCGTCCACAATCGCCGCCGCCGCCAACGCGGGAAAGGCATACTGCTCCCGGACCGGCTCAAGGTCCGGCGCCAGATCGATCACCAGCGGACCGGTAGCCCCCAATCCGCAAGTCGCCAGAGCAACCGCCAGCACAACCGGCCAGAACACGGCTATAGATAAGCGCGTTCCCATGAATCTCCCATCATGTCGCCCTACGGTGCGATCGTCGCGCCATGGTTCAACCGTGCCGCAAAGCTCCGCTCCCACGTTGGGTGGCATCGCCAAGGCCTAAGGCCTTGCCGATGGCTCTTCCGGATGCGACCAAGCTCTCGTAACGGCACAAGTCATCATCAATCGCAGGGTGCGTATCACGCGCCGTTCGACTTTCCAGTGGCATGGGCTTCCAGCCCGTGAATCATCGGTAGGATGCCGATGCCACGACGTGTCAAGGGCAGGGTGCGCGTGACACCAGTGTGCGCCACACGCCATCTCACAGCTCTTTCAGCAGGACCTCGCGGACGACGATCTTCATCGGGCCGAACTCGGCGCCGGGGTGGACCTGGAAGCCGATCTTGCCGGAATCGCTCCGGGTGTCGCGCACGTCGGCGGTCTGGCGGTCGTTGAGCCAGACCTGCAGACGGTCGCCCTGGGCGCGGATCTTGATCGTGTTCCACCCATCGCGGTTCTCCAGGGTCTTGTCGAGGTTGGCCGCCAGGAAGAGTCCCGCATAGCCGGGGCAGTACAGCGACCCGGAATGGGCCTCCGGCTTCTTGTACTCCAGGATGTCCGCCTGGTACGCCGTGCGGGGCGACTGGAACCGGAACCACACGCCGCTGTTGCACGGCCATTCGGCCCGGTACGTAACCGTCACCTCGAAATCGCGGAAGCTCTGGGTCGTGAACAGATCGCCCGGGGCGTTGTTGGCGCCCTGGGTCCCGACCAGCATACCCTTCTCGACCACCCAGCGGGCGTTGCCGGTGGCCTCCCAGCCGGTCAGGTCCTTGCCGTTAAAGAGCCTCGTGTACCCCGGCGGAAGCGCCGCCGCGGCCGCCGGTTTCTGGGCGGGCTTCTTCTCCTCCCAGATATCGGCGGTCCGGGCCTGGACGCTCGGCAGGGCCGGCAGCGGCGCGCTGGGCACCGGCTCGTACCAGAACGTGGCGGTGGACCAGTCGTCCTGCGTCTCGGCCAGACCCTGCTTCCAGGCGATCTGCTGCATCGTGACGCGGACCTCTTTCTGCCAGTAGATCGGGTCGGGCAGGTGCCAGCGGTACATCGAGGTGAAGTTGTTCTCGTCGAGGTTGCAGCCGTTATACAAGAACGGCGTCTGCTGCATGCCGTAGGACAGGCCCACGTAATCCTCGCTGCCGGTACCGACGATCGTCGGGAACTCCTGGTCCCCGTCCATGAAGATCTTGATCTCGCCCTCGCCCCACCATTGGCCGGGATGCATATTGCGAATGCCCAGTAGGGCGCCGATATAGCGGCCCTTGCCCGTCCGCCGGGGCAGCATCTCGAAATCCTGCTTCTCGGTCGTCGGGTTCTCCCGCCGGAACAGCACGTGCAGCCGGCCCACCTCGGCCGGATGGCGGTCCTGGATCGTGTAGTCGATCTGGTAGAACAGGGCGACGTTCTCCTTGCACTCGTTGGCCAGCGTGAGCTTCGCCCGCTTGGCGAAC
>VGYL01001053.1 GCA_016872975.1 Planctomycetota bacterium | reverse complement strand
CAGAGACCCCCACCCAACACTCTTTGGGCCACCCGGACGCACCAACCCGAGGCTGAATCCTTTCTGATACCCAGTCCATCAGCCGAGTAATCCACCCCTTATCCACAAAAGCAAATTCCTATACGATCGAGTTTCCCTACAACAAAGACAATTTCAAAGATCGTTACACTCGGCAGAGCAGGCGGCGGCCCTGCAGCACCATCGTCGCCCACTTGAGCAAAGACGGGTTGATGTTCATCCATCGATGTTGCGCAGAATGTCCGGTGCGTGGCACGGACTGTGTTTCATATGATCGGCTTTTCAACGCACGATTTTACAGATGGAACTAATGCCTGAAGGAATCTGCGCCAACGGGACATCGTCCCGAGCCTGGTACCATGGGTCCATTGCTGAGTTTCTCCAGACCCAACAGGTTACGATCGTCGGACGATTGGCAACCAACAGCGGTTTTGTTGTGCTCCCAACGCAGAATGATGCTTGGCTGGCACAAATTAGCTTGCTCCAGACACACCTTGTTGGTTTGACGGGTTCGCTGTTCCTGGAATTCAATATTCCGCGCATGGGGCGTCGGATCGATGCGGTACTGTTGGTCGGGCCTGTCGTATTCGTGATCGAGTTCAAGGTAGGTGAGTCCGCGTTTGATCGTGTAGCAGTGGATCAAGTCTGGGACTATGCCCTAGATCTGAAGAATTTCCATGAAGCCAGCCACGTGGCTCCGATTGTTCCGATTCTGATCGCAACTGAAGCTATGACGTCGGCACCGTTGGAGTTGCACCCGGACGAGGACAAGGTGTATCGGCCGATCCTCGTCCAGCCCGCAGACTTTCGCGACGCGGTCGACATGACTCTGCGAGCCGTAACGGGTGAAGTGCTCGACAAGGAACAATGGTCGCGTGCCCCTTACCATCCTACCCCCACCATTGTGGAAGCTGCCCGTGCCCTGTATGCGCAACATTCAGTCGAAGCCATAGCGCGTTATGATGCGGGAGCACAGAACCTGCGCGTCACTTCGTCGCGCATTGAGGAATTGGTCGATGAGGCAAGAATACACGGGCGCAGAGTCATTTGCTTCGTAACAGGTGTACCTGGAGCCGGCAAGACCTTAGTAGGGCTGAATGTTGCCACTCGCCGCCGCGATGTAGATCAACCAACACACGCTGTCTTTCTTTCCGGGAACGATCCGCTTGTCGCAGTGCTCCGTGAGGCACTGACGCGTGATGAAGTTGAACGTCAAGAGAGTCTCGGCTTCCGAATACGGAAAGGGAAAGTCGGCGAGAGTGTCAAAGCGTTTATTCAGAACGTCCGTCACTTTCGCGATGATGCATTACTGGATTTGGGCGCCCCCGCAGAGCATGTTGCCATTTTTGACGAGGCGCAGCGGGCGTGGAACCTACGACAAACAGCAGACTTCATGTGTCGAAAGAGGCGGCGTCCCGGGTTCACCCAGTCGGAACCTGAGTTCCTCATTTCCTGCATGGATCGTCAACCTGATTGGGCTGTTATCGTTTGCCTCGTGGGCGGTGGACAGGAAATAAACAAGGGTGAAGCTGGAATCGATGCCTGGCTCCAAGCCGTAAGTGCACGATTTCCGCATTGGCACATGTACATCTCTTCGAAACTCACCGACGGTGAGTACGCCGCTGGCAAGGCGTTGGAGGTTGTGGCCCGCCGACCGCACACCTACTTTGATAATTGCCTACACCTCGCCGTCTCTATGAGGTCGTTTAGGGCAGAAACCGTCTCCGGCTTTGTCAAGGCGTTACTCGATTGCGAGGGGCAGCAAGCACGCGAAATGTTCGTGCAATTTCGTGACCGCTATCCGATCACTGTCACTCGCGACTTGAGTCTCGCCAAACGCTGGATCCGTGCCCGTGCCAGGGGAACGGAGCGGTTTGGATTAGTCGCTTCATCGAAGGATCAACGCCTCAAGCCTCACGCGATTGATGTGCGCGTCAAAGTGAATCCAGTATATTGGTTTCTCAACGACAAGACGGATACCCGATCCAGCTACTATCTTGAGGATGCCGCTACAGAGTTTCAGGTGCAGGGCCTGGAGCTCGACTGGACGTGTGTGACCTGGGATGCCGATCTGCGTTTCACCGGTTCCGGATGGAGTTTCCATTACTTCCGAGGTGATCGATGGTGCAAGATCGCAAGCATACAGAACCAGCACTACCTCCGCAATGCTTACCGAGTCCTACTCACTCGCGCTCGGCAAGGGATGGTTATCTTTGTTCCCCCAGGTGACCGTACTGATCCGACTCGGCCCCCCGATCTGTACGATTCAACTTTCCACTATTTTGCCGAGCTTGGCATTCCTACGCTACCTTAGACTGACATCGCCCAGGTTAAACACGCATGGATGAGGGCGCCGCGCGTGGTCTGCTTCGCCGAATGCGTAGAGGAGGATGGCAAGCCGGAGGTGAACCGCGATTACTTCTGGCATACCGTGGCCAAGGCAATTCTATGGCGCTCCGCAGAGAAGCTCCTTGACACCCTGGACCTGAAGGGCTACCGAGCCAACAGCGTGGCCTACGGTCTGGCTTGGCTGGTAGAGGAATCCGGGCGACGCATTGACTTGAACCGCATCTGGACCGAGCAACGGCTCTCACCGGCCTTGTGCGAGGCGTTGAGGACTGCGTGCAA
>VGYL01001052.1 GCA_016872975.1 Planctomycetota bacterium | reverse complement strand
ATTGCTGAACCCATCCACATTGTGTCCTGACAAGTCTCATAACTCGACTGTATGTCATCAGCGCCGGACTGCGGCACCAGAGGCCCAAGAGCCGCTTGCCGGTCCGGCCGGTCCCCAAGAATTGCCACAGAAACACGTTTTCTGCCCAGCCAGAGCCGCCGCGGCTGCCTGTCGCAGCGGTCGCCCACAGGGATATCGGCTCTTCCCGGCTGTGCATGAAGTGGATGCCGCGATTTGCCGGACGACTGGTTGACAGCCGCGCGGCCCGTTCCTATAGTTACTCCGTTGTATGGACCGACCCCAGCATCCAGCGACGAAGCCGACCGAAACCCGGGACCGCGGGTTCCTGAACTCGTCCGAGCCTGCACTCGTAGGCGGTCTGCGTCTGATCTGGGGCCGTCGGCGTCTGGTTCTCGGCGGATCGCTGGGGCTGGCCCTGACGGTCGCCACCATTCTGTATCTGTGTCCGCGCCAGTACACGGCGACGTTCGTCTATGAGCGGTCGCTGACGGAAGGCGAATACAGCGTGCTCCTGCGACGGTTCTACAGCCAGGAGAATCTGGATAAGATTATCGGTCGCCTGCACGAGCAGGGACTGAGCCGCTACGTCCAGCAGTTGGATCGCGCCCGGACGCAGCAGTCGCTCGAGAAACGGATCCGGTTCGACGCCGTGCCGATGTACCCCCGGCGGCTCCAGACCACCGACCCGTGCACGTCCGCCAGGATCAGTGCCTTCCAGGCCGGGCTCCTGTCGATCACGGTGTTCGGAAGCTCGCAGGACCAAGTGGCCCAGGTTGCGGCCATCGTGACCGGCAATATCGAGAGCGTCCTGCCGCTCTACGATATCCGAAACCACCTCAAGGAGTCCCTGTACCGGCTCCGGGTCAGCGCCGCCGAGATCGAGGGCAACCGGTTCAAGCTGTCTACCGACTTGCAGAAGGAGAAAGCCAAGCTGGAAAGCCTCCAGGCCCTGGACAGCGCCGCGGGGGAGACCGCCGCGGGCGGCGTGATCCTTCAGTTCAACAGTGACGACCGCAGCCGCGATACCCTGTCCCTGCTGGGGCAGGTCCGGGGCGGGTCGTCCCGGATCGTCGAGTTGCCGCCCGCCCCCGGCGGCACCGCCCAACGGTACAACTTCCACGACTTTCTGCCCTTGTCCTACCAGATCCGGGCCGCGCAGTCGAAGATCGTCGAGCTGCAGGAGACGCTCAGCAGCGATACGGAGCGCTACAATTTCTACCTCCAGGTGCTGGACCTCGAAAACCGGCTGCTCCGCCAGATCGAGGAAAGCCTGATCGGGGTCCCCCTCGCAGAAGTTCGCGATGGGGGCCCCTTCACCTACTACACGGCCCAGCAGTACCTGGACTTCGTGGGCGAGCAACTGCGTGCCTGCCCGACGCCGGCACTGTGCGACCACCTGCGGTCGCACCTCCGCAAGACGGAGAACCTGATCTTCATGAATACCCGCGCCGGGGAGCGGCCGGTCGTTTTTCCGCTGCCCAAGAGGGCGCTCCAAAATGGGATCCTCGCACTGCTGGTGTCCCTGATGGTCACCACGTTCGTCGCGGTTCTTCTGGAGTACCGGCACGTGAATCTACCGGCAAGAAAGTAGACAAGACGGATTCTCCCGGTACACTGACGCTGGTGGGGGCATGAATGCGGGCGAATATCCCCCGCGGGCAGACCGGCTTTTGGAAAGAGATCGGAGCGTGTCACGGATCCGGGAGAACATCGCGGCGGTGGTGGTAACCTACAATCGCAAAGAGTTGCTCGCGCAGTGCTTGGACTCCCTCCTGAAGCAGAGCCATCCGGCCGACGCGCTCTACCTGATCGACAATCACTCCACGGACGGCACGTACGACTGGCTGCGTGAGAAGCACTGGATCGCGCCGCTGGCGTGTCCGGACGGCGAACCCCGCGCGACGGTCGCCCGGGTCCCGGCGCCGGGATTTCCCGACCGTGTGGTTGAGATTCACTACGTCCGCATGCCGGAAAACACCGGCGGCGCCGGCGGATTTCACGAAGGCATGAAGCGGGCCGTGGCGGCAGGCTGCGACTGGTTGTGGCTGATGGACGACGACCTGTGGACCGCCCCCGACGCCCTGGAGGTGCTGGTGCGGACGAAGGACGCCCGATCGGACCTGCGGGAAGGGTCCTGCATCCTGAACTCGTTGGTCCTGCTGCGGGACCCGCAGAACGGCGCCGGCGCCCGCCACGCGGCCGACGCCCTGGCGTTTCCCTTGCAGGAGCTGTCCCCCGTTCGCAATCCGAAGACCGGAATCTGCCCGCCGAAAAGAGGGATCTACCATTGGCGGCTCTCGGAGGTCCGATCCCAGGTGCAGGACGGCCTCTATCGCTGGATTTGCCCCTTCAATGGGACCTTTCTGGCGGCCCGGATCGTCACGGAGATCGGCCTGCCGAACCGGGACTTTTTTATCTGGGGCGACGAGAAGGACTTCCTCTGGCGCGCGGCCCGACGGTTCGACTTCTATACCGTCGTGGACAGCCGGGTCTTCCATCCCCCAGTCTGCGTGACGCGGTTCGACTGGAAGCAGTACTACCATATCCGTAACAGCCTCGTGGTGAACCGCCATCTCGATCGCCCCGCCCTGCGAAATCTCAAGCTGATCCTCCGGAGCCTCGCCCTCGGCCTGC
>VGYL01001051.1 GCA_016872975.1 Planctomycetota bacterium | reverse complement strand
CACGGCCCCGGGGTGCTGACTTCTATCCATAAGCCGAAGGGGCAATCGTCGCGCGGGGGAGTGGCGGGTATGGAAGTTCGTTGACTCGCAGGTTCCTGCGAGCCGCTGGGGTATCAGCAAGGAATGGCGAGGCCGGACGCCGGAGACCCTTCCCCCGGCACCGGAGGTGCCCGCGGGAGGGCAGGGTGAGGGCCTGCCCGAGGCCGAAGCGCCTCCCCTCCGATGGTGTGGATCCGTGATCACACCGAGTGGGGGCTGGGGATCGACAGACGTCGCGGATTGTGATCCACTGGAGGCTGGGCGGACCGGGAGGCACCAATGAGCCAGGAGGAATCGAGCGGCAAAGCGGGGCAAGGTTTGCGGGAGGGCAAGCCCAGGCCGGGCAAGGAGCGGTTCAGCGTCGAGCGCATCGCGGAGAACATCCGCCGGCAGGTGGAGCTTGGGCGGAAGGTCGAGCGACTGGCCTGCGATCAGACGGCAGTGCGGGAGCATCTGGCCGAGGGAGCGCCGCGGTCGCGGCAGCAGCAGCGTTGGCTGGACCGGCAGCTTGCGGAGATGGCGGGGCGGGAGTTACGCCTCCGGAAGCGGGATGATGCATACGTGGCAGAGGTGCTTCGGCGCAAGGCGCCGCTGGAAGGGATATTCAACGCCACGGGGCCGACGGATGTGGACGAGTTGCTGCATGTGATGGAGGCGGATCTCAAGGTGCTGCCGCTGTTCGCCGCGCTCTCGCCGCCGTCGACGCGGGTGGAACCGGAGAGCGGCAAGACGGTACAGGCGCGGTTCATGTACCCGCCGCAGGTGCTTGGGTTGGTATCGATGATCTCTCGGTACATGTCGGTGGTGGGCGCTCCGGAGGTCATGGAGGTGGTCCTGACCGACCCACGTTACATGAGCCTGCTGTCGTTTACGTTGGAGGAGGTGGAGGCTGGAGCGACCCGGCGGAGCGTGGGTCTGACGGGAAAGACCCGAGACGGGCGCAGCGGCAAGTTTGAGGACGCCGGGGAGATGGGGCCGGTTCGGAATTCAGGGCGGTCCGAGGAGTACCGGGGTGCGTTGTCGTCGGAGACGGTGGCGGGATATGAAGGGGCGCTGCCGCCGGAGGCGCTCGAAGCGACGATGAACGGGCTGGTGCGTGCGGTGGCGCAAGCTCGGCTCCTGCCGAAGAAGATCCTGGGCGTGCTGGACTCCACGGGCCTGGAAAGCGTGCCGAGTTGCCTGGGGACCGGGGCGGTGCGGAAGAAGGTGAAGGTGGAGACCAAGGCGCGGCGGCCCCGGACGGTCGAGGTCACGATCCGTGGCTTCAAGGTGTGGGTGCTCATGGATGCAGAGACGGCCATCCCGCTGGCGATCCGGTTCTCGACAATCGAGAAGCCGGAGAACGAGTGCGTGCGGGAGATCGTGCTCCAGGCGAAGCAGAACGTGGAGGGGTACTGCACGTTGGTCGGGCTGGCGGTGGACCGGGGCTTCCTGGATGGGGACTTCCTGTGGTGGGCCAAGCAGGAGCAGGGGATCGATTGGGTGTGTCCGGCCAAGGAAGGGATGCTGGTGACGAAGGAGGCGCGAGACCGGGTCACGGAGGTCCTGGTGCGGAAGAAGCAGGGGGCCGAGAGCCCGCTGGAGACGGCTGAGCGGCTGGCGGGGCGTTCTCACGTGAAGCTCGACGGCGTCTCCTTCTTTGAAGCGCATGTGGGCCTCGGGCGGGAGCCGCTGCTCTTGGCAGGGGTGGACGACCTGACCTGCACCGAGTTCTACGGCGAGGGCGGCGCCAATTCCAGTCGGCTCAACTCGAAGCACTTCCGGCCCACGCCGCTCCATGCGACGGTGGTCCTGAACTGGCCAGACCGGCCCCCGGAAGACCGGCAGGACGAGAACGACCATGACGGCGAGGCCAACGGGCCGGTGGTCCTGCTGTCGCCGATTCCCGAAGCGGCCAGCGTGCGCTTCCAACGATACGACCAGCGGAGCCTGATCGAAAACCGCGTCAACCGGGAGGCGAAGGAGCACCACAGCCTCGGGACGAGCTTGGTCCGGACGATGGAGGGCACGCGGTCAGCGACCTACTTCAGTCTGATGGCGCTGCTCCTGGCCCGGGTACTGGAAATCCGCATCGAGCAGGCCGAGGCAGCAGCCGACCGCCGGGCCGAGCGCCTCGGCCTGCGCCGGTACCGGCGCAAGGTCCGGATCGAGACCCGCCACAAGGTCATGGTATACGCGGACGGCCGCATGGGATTGATCAAGGTCTGGGAGTTCGCGAAGCTCGCTGGCTACTCCTTCGGGTAGTCAGCCGCCGGTCGAACTGGAGCGCACCCTTCCGGAGCAGGAACCCGTGTCGCAGGCGTCCGCACACATGCCGACCCATCTGCTCCGTCAGGCGAGCATCCCCCGGGGTTTCCTCCTTCTCTCGCCTCAGAGCAACCCCGTCGCCCATTCGTCCTCCCATCGAACCCGCCCTCCTCCCAAGGCTCGTCAACCGACCGGCCATCAGCGAAGCCACAATGGATCGAAGTCAGGCCGATGCGGTGCGCAGCCGACGATGGGTTGCGGCGTCCATTCAAAGGGCGGTCCGAATTCGGTTTGCACCCGGCGGGGCCGGACCTATACTGCCGGGAGGACCCGGCCCGGGGACGGGAGGGAGCGGATCCGTGCTGAAGCTG
>VGYL01001050.1 GCA_016872975.1 Planctomycetota bacterium | reverse complement strand
TACCGGCAGGCAAGAGGCCGGGTCTTCACTACATCGGCCTTGGGACCCAAAACCGCAGCGGATGCCCCGGAAACGACGACTCTGTCTCGAAAATCGCCAAAAGAATCTCCCAACAGCGTAACTTGGGTTAGAAGCACAGTTCTCATGGTCTCCAATCCTCCCAACGCCGAGTCAAACCACTGTCATTCAGGAAACCAATGACAGACCCAGTGCGGCCGTCGGCCGCAATCGAGATCATTCTCAACCACGAATCACACCGATCACACGAATCTGCCTCGTCCTTCGTTCTTCTCCCATTCATGTGATTCGTGCCATTCGTTGTTTCAAACAAATCACCAACCGGCTCGCCTATAGAGTCAAGTCGGCCTAAGGGACTGTGACTTGGAGCGAGAAGGTCTTCCGCGGCTCCACACCTTCTTCCCACGGCCTGCGATAGACGAGCTTGAGAGTCATCTGCCCTTGCTTGACCGCCTTGAAATCGAAGCTTTCCCACCCGCCGGCCCCGACCAGGGGTGGATCGCCTGTCGCGCGTGGCTTGAACTGTGCCTGGCCCATCTGCTCCACGATGGAGTCCTGGTGATCCACCCATTCCCATCGATACCCCGTACTGGGATTCGATTCGAGCGTAACGGTAAATACCTGGCCCAGCACAACCGTGACCCGCCCATCATACGGCTCCCGCCAGAGCCGGGGATAATCCAACCCTTCGGCAATCTTCCAGGTGTCCTCCGTCCCGTTGGCCGTCTCCCCCACGAAGTCCCAGCCGGCGTCGAGGAACGTCTTGGCAGTCTGCATTTCGTCGGTGGTCTTGCCGGTGCCTTGGGCACTTGTCGCCTGGCCTGAGGTCTGGGTGTCCCAGAAGCAGGCCGTCGTATCGGCGTCGGCGCCCTCCCCTCTGCCGCTGAGGCCTCCGCGGAGGCCCACCAGCCCGCCGGCCGTGGCGGTACCGTGGACGGCACCGGTGCTGTAACACTGCTCGACGGTCATGAAGTTGCCGCCCACGAGTCCGCCGGCCTGTCCAGATCCAGTATTGGAGGGGGTGACGGCACCCCTGGCGTAACACGCCCTCACGGTGCCCCAGTTCTCCCCCACCAGTCCGCCGATGACCGAATTGCCCCGGACCGTGGCGGTACTGTGGCACTGGATCACCGTGCCGCGGTTGTACCCCACCAGGCCCCCAACCTGGATGCCGGTGCTCGTGACGCTCCCGGTGCTGTAGCAGCGCGTCACGGGAGCGAAGTTGTAGCCCACCAGCGCGCCGACGTAGTTGCTGGAGGCGACGACGTTGACCTCCACCAGGCCCAGGTTCTTGACCTCGGCCGTCTCATGCAGAAAGCCGAACAGGGCCTGATAGTACGTCCCGCCGGCGATCGTCAGGTGCGAAATCGTGTGCCCATTGCCATCCAGGACGCCGACGAAGGGAGTCGCAAAGTAGTAGGCGCCCATGCCGCCGGCGACCGGCGCGATGAGGTTGAATTTGGGCCGGCCGTTCTTGCCGTCGTAGCCGGACAGGTCGATGTCGGCCATGAGCATGAAATGCTTGTCCCAGTCGCGCGGATTGGCGCCGATGGCGTTCATCTGCTCGGCGGTGCGGATCTGATAGGGATCGTCCGCGGTCCCGCGTCCGCCGCCGTACTTGGCCGCCAGCGTTTCGGGCCAGTAGAGGCGCGGATAGTCCCGGCCTTCCTCGATCGTCCAGATCTCCTCCGTGCCGTTGGCCGTCTCGCCGACGAAGTCCCAGCCGGCTTCGAGGAACGTGGCGGCCTTGTACATGTCAGCGGTCCCCAGACCTTCGCCGCCGGCGCTCCTGGCCCGGCGTGAGGTCTGGGCATCCCAGAAGGAGTCGATCACGACCCCCGTGTTGGTTCCCACCAAGCCGCCGATATCCGCCGGCCCACCCACCACGCCCGTGCTGTAGCAGCGGGTCACAGTCCCGGCGTTGCTGCCCACCAGTCCGCCCCCGGGGCCGCCGTTGACGGTGCCGGTGGCGTAGCAGTTGCTCACCGTCCCCAGGAAGTTCCGCCCGACGAGACCGCCGACATGCAGGTAGCCCCGGGTGGTCGCGGCACTGTAGGAGCGGGTCACCTTGCCCCCGTAGTTGTAGCCCACGAGGCCGCCCACCCGCTGGCTCGTGCTGTACGCGGCACTGAGCACGCCGGCGCTGTAACACTGGCTGACCTGGCCGCGGTTTTCTCCGGCCAGACCCCCGGAATGGGTGCCGCGGGCGTCGACCGTCGCGGTGGAGTAGCAGCGGATCATGTCGCCATGGCTCAAGCCGACCAGCCCGCCTGCGCACTGCCCTGAGGCACTGACCGTGCCCGTGGTATGGCAACGGATGAGATTGCCCCAGCTCTCGCCGGCGAGTGCGCCGACATAGCCGGCGCCGCTGACATTGACGTCCACGACCCCCAGGTCCGTTACCTGGGCGCTGGCGGCCAACTGGCCGAACAGCGCCGTGTGGTTGTTGCCCTTGAGGGTGAGCTTCGCGAGCTTGTGGCCGTTGCCGTAGAAGGACCCGCTGAAACGGGTGGGCGGACGGCCGATGACATTGAAGGCGGGGTTGCGGCCTTTGCCGTCAAAGCCCGACAAATCGAGGTCCGCCATGAGCTTGAACTGTTTGTCCCAATCGTTGGCGTCCGCCCCGATGGCGTTCATCTGCGC
>VGYL01001049.1 GCA_016872975.1 Planctomycetota bacterium | reverse complement strand
CGGCACGCGGACCATGCAGCCGTTCAACATGGACGAGCTGGAGCCGGAGGCATTCGAGTATCTCCGGGACGCCGGGGCCATGCAGAAGACCCCGATCGAGCGTCTGGCCCACATGAATCCTCTGGCAATCGAGATCTACAAGGAGAACGGGATCGATCTGTACACGGAGCCGCTGGAGATCGCCGTCTGTTCTCAGCACAATAACGGCGGGTTCGCGGTCAACAAGTGGTGGGAGTCCAGCATCCCGCATACCTTCGTGATCGGCGAGATGGCGGGCACCCACGGCGTCAAGCGGCCCGGCGGCTCCGCCCTCAACGCCGGCCAGGTCGGCGGCCTGCGGGCGGCGGAGTACATCGTCAACGTCTATGGGAAAGATGCGGCCCACCTGCCCCAGAGCAGCCCCGAGATCGACCGGCAGGTCCAGGACCTGGCCGACAAGCTGGACCGGTGGAGCAAAGCTTCCGGCCGCAAACCGCAGGAGACTGTCACGGAGATTCAGACCCGCATGACCGCCTCAGCGGCCCATATCCGCGAAGAGAAGGACGCAACCGAGAGCCTTCGTCTGGCAGTCCAGCTCTATAAGAGCATTCAAGAGAAGGGCCTGGCCGCGAAGGACGCGCCGTCGCTGATCGCGGCGATTCAGGCCGAGCACCTGGCCCTGGCGAGCGTCGCTTACCTGAAGGCCATTGTCGAGTTGCTCATCCAGGGCAGCGGCTCGCGCGGCTCGCACCTGGTCCTGAGCCCGCGCGGCACGCCGATTCACCCGGACATCCTCGACAAAGCGACCGGCGAGCCCCTGGCGTTCCGGCCGGAGAACGAGGACCTGCGGACCAAAATCCAGCGGATCGAGTACCACGCGAGCGATTCCGACTTATTCCGTTGCACCATGATCGCGCCGCGAACGTCGCCCGTCGGACGAAAATCCTTCGAGCCCGCCTGGCGCGAGTACCGCGAGGGAGGAATCTATAATTTATGATTTATGATTTTCGATTTATGATTTGACTTCGCCGGTCTTGCGCTCGTGCGCGAACAGGCATACCGCCCTTCCAAATCATAAATCATAATTCATAAATCATAAATTCATTTGGGAGGTCAAATGGCACTTATCGAATTGAAACCTGCATCCGAGTGCAAGTACGATATTCTGTCCCTGGGCGAGGTCATGATCCGGCTGGACCCCGGCGATGAGCGCATCCACACGACGCGGTATTTTCAGGTTTGGGAAGGCGGCGGCGAGTACAACGTCGCCCGCGGCATGAAGCGGGCCTTCGGCAAACGGGCCGCCGTGGTCACGGCCATCGCCGACAATCCGGTCGGCCGGCTGCTCGAAGACCTGCTGCTCCAGGGCGGCGTCAGCCTGGAGTATATCAAGTGGGTGCCCTTCGACGGCATCGGCCGCAAGACCCGTGTCGGTCTGAACTTCACCGAGCGAGGCTTCGGCATCCGCGGAGCCGTCGGCTGCTCCGACCGGGCCAACAGCGCCGCCTCCCAGATGAAGAAAGGAGACGTCGATTGGGAGAAAATCTTCGGCCAGGACGGCATCCGCTGGTTCCACACCGGCGGCATCTTCGCCGCCCTGTCGGCGACGACGCCCGACCTCATCATCGAGGCGGTCCAGGTCGCCAAGAAGCATGGCGCCATCGTCTCCTACGACCTGAATTACCGCGACTCGCTCTGGCGGGATATCGGCGGCCAGAAGAAGGCCCGCGAAGTCAATCGCGAGATCGCGTCCCACGTCGATGTGATGCTCGGCAACGAGGAGGACTTCACCGCGGCCCTGGGCTTCGAGGTCAAAGGCGTGGACAAGAGCTACTCGACGCTCGATCCCACGAATTTCAAGCGGATGATCGAGGCCGCGGTCCAGGAGTTTCCGAACTTCAAAGCCGTCGCCACGACGCTGCGGAACGCCCGGACGGCGACGCGGAACGACTGGGGCGCGGTTCTGTACGCCGAGGGGAAGTTCTACGACGCCACCCCCCGGCCGGACCTGGAGATCTACGACCGCGTCGGCGGCGGCGACAGCTTCGCCTCGGGCCTGATCTACGGCCTGATGGAGGGCAAAAGCCCCGAGCAGGCGGTCAACTACGGGGCCGCCCATGGCGCCCTGGCGATGACCACGCCGGGCGATACGACCACGGCCACTCTCAAGGAGGTGGAGAAAGCGGTGAAGGGCGGTGACGCCCGGGTCGAGCGGTGAGCCGGGAAAGGGCTTGCATGGACGGCCACGGACCGACACGGACGCACACGGACTGGCACGGACCGGCAGAGCTTAGCGTCCGTGGGCGTCCGTGAAAGTCCGTGGTCGTCCGTGTTTCGCCTGACTTCCTCAGCCCACGAACGGTCTTTGGCAGTGCGGAGTACTTCTGGTATGAACGTTCAGGCAGTGAAGTGGATCGGCGGGCTGAATGGCGTGCTGGAGCTGATCGACCAGCGCCGGTTGCCGACCGAGTTTACCAAGCTGAGGATCCGCAGCGTCGAGCAGCTCTACGACGCGATCCGGACGCTGGCGGTGCGCGGCGCGCCGGCGATCGGCGTGGCGGCGGCCTATGGCCCCCTGCTGGCCCTCCAGTGGCTTCGCGGCCGGCCGAGTTTCCCGGAAGCCTTGGATGAGGTCCTCCGGTCCTGCGACTACTTGGCCACGTCCCGCCCCACCGCGGTCAATCT
>VGYL01001048.1 GCA_016872975.1 Planctomycetota bacterium | reverse complement strand
GCGGGAGTCATAGACGAAGTACGCCTGGGCGTAATTGTCCGTCAAATCGCCGATGATCTTGATGGAGTTGCGGTTGGCGCCGACCGTGCCGTCGGAACCCAATCCGTAGAACATCGCGCGGTACATCCCTGCGGCGGGAATCTGGAACGAATCGTCAACCGGCAGGCTGGTGTTCGTCACATCGTCCACGATACCGACGGTGAAGCCACGTTTGGGCTTGGCGGCGTTGAGGTTGTCGAAGACGGCCTTGACCATCGCGGGCGTGAACTCCTTGGAACCCAGGCCGTAGCGGCCGCCGACGACCACGGGGTACTTCTCGAACGGGGCGATGCCGTCGGCCATCGCCTCGCCAATTGCGGTCCGAATATCGAGGTACATCGGCTCGCCCAGGGCGCCGGGCTCCTTCGTCCGGTCCAGCACGGCGATCTTCTTGACGGTCTTGGGCAGCACGGCCATAAAGTGCTTCGTGCTGAACGGCCGGTATAGGCGGACCTTGATCAGGCCGACTTTCTCGCCCTTCGAGGTCAGGTAATCGACCGTCTCGTGCGCCGTATCGGCGCCGCTGCCCATCATGATGATGACCTTCTCGGCGTCCGGGGCGCCGACGTAATCGAACAGCTTGTACTGCCGGCCGACGATCCTGGCGAACTTGTTCATCGCCTCTTCAACGATCTTCGGCGTGGCCAGGTAGAAGGGGTTGCACGTCTCGCGGCCCTGGAAGTAGACATCCGGGTTCTGGGCGGTGCCGCCCATCGTGGGCCGGTCCGGCGTCAGGGCCCGGGCCCGGTGCTGGGCCACCAACTCGTCGTCGATCATCGCCCGCATGTTGTCCAACGTCAACTCCTCGATCTTCTGCTCCTCGTGACTCGTGCGAAACCCGTCGAAGAAGTGCAGGAAAGGCACCCGCGAGGCCAGCGTCGCCTGTTGCGAGATCAACGCGAAGTCCATGACCTCCTGCACGCTGCACGAGCACAACATGCCCCAGCCCGTCTCGCGGCAGGTCATCACGTCCGAGTGATCGCCGAAGATGGACAGGGCGTGCACCGCCAGCGAGCGGGCCGAGATATGGAACACCGTGGGCAGCAGCTCGCCCGCGATCTTGTACATGTTCGGAATCATCAGCAGCAGGCCCTGCGAGGCGGTGAACGTCGTGGTCAGGGCGCCTGTGGTCAGGGCCCCGTGCACGGCCCCGGCCGCGCCGGCTTCCGACTGCATCTCCGTGACCGACGGGACGGTGCCCCAGATGTTCCGCTCGCCCTGGGCGGTCTTGGCGTCCGCGATCTCGCCCATCGGCGAGCTCGGCGTGATCGGATAAATCGCAATGACCTCGTTCGTCGCGTGGGCGACATGAGCAACTGCCCCGTTTCCGTCCGTCGTCACCATTCTACGCTTCATTCGAATCTCCAATTCTGTAAGGACCGAACACGAAACCACTTGGCTCCAAAATCCCCTCGCAGATGGCCTTCAAACCCGTCCTGTGTACGAGTCTGCGCAAGAGCCGGTCCTCCTTGTCTTGACGCAGACCCAGGCATGCGAAGAAACACTATTCATACAGGGTCCCGCCGCCCCAGGCAATACAATTTTCCGCCCGTCCTGCCCCTGACTACCGCCCGAGTTCGGTTCTTGTTCGCCCCCGCCCCCGGAGCGTGTGCGACTGCGTCTTGTGGGGGCAGACGACACTGGGCCGAAGGTCCTGGTTCGTAGTGTGCTCGTAAGAGCATACAGGGAACGTCGGGAAGCCAGAAGTGGCACCGCATTCTCCTCAATGATCCGCTCGAAGATCAAGGCCTCTGCCGGGTGGCATCGCCAAGGCCGGCCTCCGGCCTTGACGATGGTCGCGCGGATTCGCATGCAACTATCGTCAAGGGCAGAGCCCTGGGCGATGCCACTCGGTCTTGGCGCACCCGGTTTCAGCTTCTCAGCGGGTCATTGATTCTTCTTAGGCTCTTACGAGCACACTACGAACCCGCACACGGGCGGCAGGCGCTACGGAGCGGTCCGAATGACGGCGATTCCGTAGAGGTCCAGTCTGGGCACCGTGAACGTGACGGAACGGTCCCGGACTTCAAAGGGCAGGCGCATATCGTCCTGCTGTTGCGGACTGGCGAACACGACACTCACGACCTCTCCCGCGGCGGCCAACCGGACGGCCACCTCGATCTCGCGCGCCGGCTCCGTCGTCCGGTAGTTGACCAGGTGGAGCAGACGCCGGCCCGGCTGCTGCGTCAACTCGACCCCGAGACCGGCGGGCGCACGGACCGACAGGCTCAAATCCGCTCCGCCCAGCCGGCGGACGGCCGCCAGGACATCGGCCTTCGCGTCGATGCGGATAATGTTCGGTCCGGCCAAATCGTCAAAGGCGTGCTGTCTACGGGGAAGCATCCATTCATCGTGCGTGCCGGCCGGGCCGACCAGGCAGAGGCGACCGCCGGACCGCGCGTACCGCTGGACGGGTTGGATCTGCTCCTCGGACATGGCCTCGCAGCCGGCCAGAACCAAAACCCGGTAGCGCTGCAGGTCGTCCAAATGCCGATCATAAATGATCTGAAAACAGACGTGATTGTCGATGAGGGTCTGCTCGACCCGGTGCGTCAACGCGGCACGACTGCGATCCGCAAACACCTGCGACGGGAAGCTCCGCAGGACCGCCACATCCGCCACCAC
>VGYL01001047.1 GCA_016872975.1 Planctomycetota bacterium | reverse complement strand
GGTCGGAATCAAGAACAAACGTCTCACCGCCGCCTGGGATGAAACCTATCTCGAAGAAGTCCTTGTCGGAAAATGACTTATGGTGCAATCGCCCTGGGGTCGGCGCCCAGGCCGATCATCCTGCGGTACACGGCCTCGGCGTTCTCGTATTGCTTGACGCCCTGGTATTCGTCGCCGATATGAGCGAGCGTTCTCGACAGATGAGGATTCGCTCGGTACCGCGCGATCAGGGTTTCGACGGCTTGCTGAACCGCCGTCTGATCGTCGGCTTCGATCAGCGCGGCGACTTCGGTCTCGGCGATCCACATCAGCGCGGAGGCGGCCTGGTCGGTCTGCGGCCAGTTCTGCATGATGCCCCGCCAGAGCTGGCAGGCGTGATCGTGCATGCGCATCCGGCAAAAGTTCTCGGCCAACTGCGTCGTCTGTTGGAGCAATTGCGGGTCTTTGGGGAACCTGGCCAACAGCCCGTCAATCGCCGCTTGGGTGGCCTCCTCGTCCCCGAGGGCGGCGTATGAGAGGATCAGGAACCTCTGGGATGGCAAGGCCCGCGCGCTGCCGGGCCACTGGTCGACGACATACCGGTACAGGGCGCACGCCTGGTGGTGCCTCTCGGCACTACGGTAGGCGTTGGCCGTCGCATGGACGGCTTCCGGCAGATCCTTGTGCCCGGCAAAACCGGCCAGCAGCTTCTCCATCGCGGCTTGGGCGTTCGCATCGTCGTTCAGAGCAAGGTACGACAAGATCGTGTTCCTTTGCGCCAAGAGGGCCTGCTCGTGGGACGGCCAACGGTCTACCATATACTGATACAAGCCGATGGCACTCTCATACCTCTCGGCGCCGCGAAATTCATTGGCCGTGGTGTAGACCACTTCCGCCAGGTCCTTGTGTTTGGCAAAGTCCACGAGCAGCTTTTCCGTGGCGGCCCGGGCCTTCGCTTCATCGCCCAAGGCGAGATGCGACCAGATCAAGCCCCGTTGCGAAAAGATGGCCCGCTCCTTGGCGGGCCAGTGGTCTACCACGTACTGATAGATGCTCATGGCTTTGTCGAGCTGTTCGAGCTTCCGGTAGGCCCACGCCACCTGGCCGAAGGCCTCCGCCACGCGCTCGTCCGCCGCGTGCTCCGACGCGATATGTCCAAGCGCCACATCGACGGCCTTGTCATCGCCCAGATGGACGTTGGCGATGGCAATGCCCATCTTCAGCCACAGCGCCTGGGAACGATGTGGCTGGGCGGCCAAGAGCTTCTGATAGATTTGCCCGGCCTGCTGGGTCTTCTTGAGCGGCTGGGCCTGGTCGAGGACCTCGTGGAGAGCATGAGGCAGTCGTGGGTGCTCGGCGTAGTCGGCGAGCAATTGCGCCACGGCCGCCTGGGCTTGGGACAACTGGTTGGCCGCCAGGTACACCGCCGGCAATCTCCGACGGGCTCTGAAGACCGCTTCCGCCTCGGCGGCCGCCGTCGGATTCGCGTCCGTGACGACCTTCAGATAGGTCTGCTCGGCCTGCGCATATTGGCCGGCCTGGTAGAATCCCTCCGCCTCTTTCATCTGTGCCGCCACATCCGCGCGGACCGGTGGGACGGTCAACAGAACGACGGCGGAAGACGCAGTCAGAAAAGTGATGGTGATCTTTCGCATGGTACGCACCTCCCTACAAGAGTCTCCTCCATTATGCCCAAGCACCCACCCCGATACCAGCACAAAATAGCTGTCCTCCCACGATTCCGGAATTCACGGCTCTATATATAACTGTGTCCGCGAAACCCTGACTGGACAAGAAGCTCCGATGTCTTCGGCCGTGTCCTGCGCAACTCCTTTTCACAACCATAGTTATGAGGCAAGAGAAATCTTGCGCGAGATGCGACCGGCGAGCGGTCAGTCGAAGGTTCCTTCTCGATCGTAACGCTGCAGGATCCGTCTGAGCCTCTGCCAGCGCTTCCAGACGGCCTCTTGGGAGCACCACATTCGCCGGGCGATCTCGCCGGCCGAGAGCTTTTCGCGAAGTCTCAGTTCCACCAATTCCACGGATTCTGGCGGCAGTCTATCCCGCGCGACTTTCAGGAATTGCTCCCATTGGTCGGTCGAGCGTTCTTGCGGCAAACCCTTGCCGGATTCGTGGGACTCCACGGCTTCCCTGTCCGCTTTGCAGTACCGAGAATATCCATCCATAGTAGCTTGTTCCCGCGTTCTGCGTCTTCGATAGCCTGACAATACGTTTCTGGCCATCGCGCGAAGATAGGTGTTCGGCTCCGAAGGGACCCGGCATCGTGCCAATTCCTTGAATACTTCCTGGGCAAGATCCTCGGCATCCGCCCGACCGACCCTGTGGGACAAGAAATACCTCTCCACGACGGGGAAATACCGCTGCAACAATGCCTCCCAATCTTTCTTGGACGTTCGGATCGTCTCGGTATCCTCTGCCATGTTCCACCCTCCTGCTGTCATTGGTTCCGCAGGCATTGACAGACCACCCCTACCGCAGGGCAAACACCGCATTGCCCGCAAAGCAGTTACAGAAAGAACTTGACGGAAGGCGGCCCCTGTGTTACAGGTAGGTCAACCACTGAGGGCGCAGAACCTGCCCCCTCGGTTGGACCCGGTGGACCGGCAAGCACTATTCGCGAGCGTATTGCTGGTTCACCGTTTTCTTTTTGGGCGCACGGCCTTCCCA
>VGYL01001046.1 GCA_016872975.1 Planctomycetota bacterium | reverse complement strand
GGGACCGGTACGAGGGGCCCCGACGCAAGTACATCCTCGCCTGGATCGGGATCATCCTGGGATTCGCGCCCATGATCGCGCCGATGATCGGGGCCGTGCTGCTGCGTGTGGCGGGCTGGCGGGCGGTTTTCCTGCTGCAGGCCGCCTTGGGGGCGGGGGTCCTGTCGGCCTCATGGCGGTTCTACCGGGAGACGGCCGCCGAGCGAATCCCGGGCCGGCTGCTGACACTGATGGGTCGCTATGTGCACTTGGCCCGCAACGGCCGCTATGCGATGTCCGTCACGGCGATGGGCCTGATTCTGGGGCCCTTCTATGGATTCATCGCCTTCGCCCCCATCGTCTACCTCCAGATCTACGGCCTTTCGAACCGGTCCTTCAGCCTTCTGTTCGGCCTCAACGCGTTGACGGGGATGTCCGGGGCGTTTGTCTGCATGCGTGTGATGCGCCGGCTGCCGGACACGGTGCTGCTGACGATCTGCCTGCTCGGCTGTGCGGCCGGCGGGGCGGGCATCCTGCTCTGGGGCGGTTGGCACTATGCGGCGTTCGCGGCCGCCATGTGCCTGATGACGTTCTTCTGCGGCATGAGCCGGCCGCTCAGCAATAACCTGATCCTCGAGCAGGTCCGGCACGATATCGGCTCGGCCTCGTCGTTCATCGTCTTCTACCAGTTCCTGGTCGGCGCCTTATGCATGCGGCTCGTCTCCCTACCGTGGGAGGCGCCGATCCGGGTCTTCGGCCTGATCGCGCTGCTGATGCCGGTCGTGGTCCTGGCCATCTGGCCGTTGCTGTTGCACCGGCTCGGGATGCCGCCCCCGGTCGGTATTTCCGTGGAACCGGCCGATGCGGTATAATAGCCGTGCCACCTGTGGACGGGTGCATGGTATCGGAATTGAAGGGCAGGATATGCGGATAGTTTTGATGACAGCGATCCTTTTGGGTTGTAGCAATATCTTCATGACGTTTGCCTGGTACGGGCATCTGAAGAATCTGGCCCACAAACCGTGGATCATCGCGGCCGTCGTGAGCTGGGGCATCGCGTTCTTCGAGTACCTGATCCAGGTCCCGGCAAACCGGATCGGCCATCATGCGCTCAACGTCGGCCAATTGAAGATCCTGCAGGAAGTCATCACGCTGGCCGTTTTCGTGCCCTTCTCCGTGTTGTACCTGAACGAGCGGCTCCGCCTGGACTTTCTCTGGGCGGGCCTGTGTATCCTCGGGGCGGTGTTCTTCATCTTCCGGCAAAAGCTGTTCGGCGGGTGAGGGACAGAAAAGGGGGGCGGTATGGGCGGCAGTGGGGAGCATTCGGAGCCGACGTGGTGCACGACGGAAGTGGCCGAGACCTGGGAAGAGATCGAGGGCCGGCACAGGCGGTATTCCTGCCTGCCCGCGGGGCCGGACTGCTACTGGATTTTCCGGGGCGACAAGGCCGGCGCGAGCCTCGAAACGAAGCTGGAGCGGGCCTTCGCGGACTACGAGGTGCCCCAGGACAAGAGGCGTCAGTATGAGCTGGAGATGATCCGCGAGTTCCAGCGCAAGGCCGGCCTGTACCTGGACCGCGAGCCCGACAAGGATGATGTCCTCGAATGGCTGGCCCTCATGCGGCACTTCGGGGCGCCGACCCGCCTGGTGGACTGGACGTACTCCTTCTACGTGGCGGTGCATTTCGCCCTGGCGAATGATCTGGAAGGGGCGGTGTGGTCGTTCAACGCCGCCAAGGTGAGCCGGTCCGGCCGCGTGGAACAGGCGATCGCGGACGCCGGCGGCGGCGAGCGGCTCCGCCAACTGCAGCAGGGGTTCGCCGGTATGGACAACGTCCTGACGGTCCGCCGCCAGTGGGACAAGCTGGGCGACCTGGCCATTGCCTCGTACCTTCTTCTTGCGGAGGAGCCCCTGCCGCTGGTCCACGTGGTGAATCCCTTCCGTCTGAATCGCCGCTTGACCATTCAGCAGGCCCTATTCCTCATTTCGGGGGACATCCGCCGGCCCTTCGTCGAGAACCTCCGGCACAGCTACGATCACGACGAGGCGTCCCTGCGGGCCGATCTGCACCAGATCGTTCTCCGGCCTACCAGGAAGGAACGAAACCGCATCCTGCGCGAGCTGCGGAGCATGAACATCCGCACGGAGGTCCTGTTCCCCGACCTCTCCGGCTTCGCCCGCGCCCTGGCCCAGCAACCGGCCTACGTCGATTTCTACTGATTGCGTTCTCGCGCGACTCGGGCCACAATGTCCTGCGAGTCCGTCGGGCTGCGAAGCCGTTGCGATCAACCTTGATGGAGATGAATGTCATGGCGGTGGAAGAGGAGTATCTGGACGTTCTGCAGAACATCGAATTCGCAATTGTCTCGACGTACCGTGACCATCCGCAGATGGTAGACGGCCATGTCATGCGGGCGCTGGACGCGGTCATCGGCAGCTACCGGGCCGAGAAGGCTGGGCGGGCACCGGAGGAATTCGCCGCAGCACCGGTGGAGGCGGATCTCTACCGGGCCATCCGCAACGTGTGCGAATGGCGTCTCGGCCGGATTTCTGTCGGCAAGTCCGACACGACCGATTTCGAACTGACGCCGGAGCCCGTCACCGTCGACGAGATCCTCCTGTGTCTCAAGCGGATACTGAAATCGGTCAACCGCTGGAACCGAAGCGGCGGCCAACGCGGGTATCTCACG
>VGYL01001045.1 GCA_016872975.1 Planctomycetota bacterium | reverse complement strand
GCAGGTAGAAACCGGGCAGGAGCCCTGGGCCGCATGTTGGGCCAAGTGCTCGGAATCGAGGAGGGAGCCGGGCCTGGATAGATCCAGGATTGCTCGGTCGCGCAGGGCGAGGATTCGGCCCACGGTTTCCTGGTCCAATGTCTGCCGGAGAATATCGACCGCAGAGGCGAGCGCGTCGGGCACGCTTTCTCCCTCCAGACAGTAAATCAGGGCCTCTCCGGCGGGCGGTATCTTCTTGCCCAGATGGAAGTGGGCCGTCTGCCCTTCAAACCAGACGGGATAGGCATAATAGCCAAGTACCGCACGCCAGATCTTCTGTTGGGATTCCCGGAACCGGAACGCAGTCCTGACCCCGGCTTCGAGCAACTGAGTTCTCCATTGGGCCGGAAAGGGTCTCTTCCAGTCAATCGTCACGTCCCGTTCCAGAAAAGAAGGCTTCAACTCTCCTCGATGCCAGATACCGGGCGCATGGAGCAGCGCCAGGTGCACGGCCTTGCCGTCGTTGTCACAATCGAGCGACTCGACCAGGCGATCCGCCGCTCCCGGGCCGAGGACCAGTCTGATCTTCTGCTTTCCCTGGGGCCACGTGACCACCAGCATCTCGTCCCGTCCCTGCAACAGCCCGAGAAAGAAGGTGTCGCCCGGGACATGAAGCGTGTCGGTCGAAGGATACTTGCGGGCGTCGAATACGAGGTCGTCGCCGATAAAGCTGGGCACGATGCCATATTCCATCGGACTGAGCAGACTGATTCCTCGCACATTTGCCGCCGGTTCGATCGTGACAGACTCCTTGCCGCTGAACGAGAAGACGGCGGACAAGTCGTCTTCGCTACCGGCGCTGGCAAACGAGGTTTCCAGAGCCGTCGCAGCGCCTGTATTCCGTAGTATCCTGCAGCGCGTGATCCGTGCCGGCTTGCCCTTCAGTTCCAGAGGCACGACTTCCACCTTCTGGTGGCTCGGATTCGCCTGCGAGTAGAGGCTCACTCTGCCTCTTCTCAAACAGAACACGGCCGTCACGTGCCGATTCTCCACGACGGGATCCCCTTCGAAGGCGTACGTGGCGTTGTCGAAGTGAGTGCCACCGACGACTTTCCAATGACCTCTGTCCTGGAGCCCGGCCTCATCGACCAAGGAGGTCTGGGTATCCCACAGAAGTGTCGCCGGTGCGGCCTGTGGCGCACCTGTGCCCGCTGAAGCTGCCGCCGCCGGCCGCCCGAGGGACAACACGAACAAACACGCCACGATGCCAATCGTCAATCTTGTCATAGGACGATCTCCATACGACGTGGGCGATAGATGGAGGCTTTCCGAGCGATCTCGTACCCTCCCCGCGCGGAACCAGGATTCGTCATCTGCCTTCACAATCGGTGCTCCTGTACGACACAGTACAGATAGTACCATGGGCCAGACGACGATTTCAAGCGTACCGCGATGGCGAACGACAACATGAGAGTTCGCGTCTGCCAGGGGCAAGGACAGCCGCGGTCATCCTGCGACAGGGTGCACATCCGATGCAGCCCGCGCAACGCCTGGTAGAATTGCCCGACAGGAAGAGCCAAGTGCAGCGATTCAGCCGGCCGTGGGCTTGGGTGCTTCACGTCCCTGCACAAACCACCGCAGCAAGACCTCGGCAAGCTGTTGGCGCACACGCTCGTCGCCGGTACGGCTCTCGGCCAATTCGCGGAACCGCGCCAGAGCCTTTTCCATGCGGACATTGACGCGATCGAGCAGCTTGAAACAGGGAGCCGTATCGGCGGGCAGCTTCACCTTGCCGCTCACGCCCAGATTGGCCAAGCGCACGATCAATTCGGCCTGCGCGTGTGACGGACAATCGACATGGGTCTTGGGGGACTTCCCGAAATAGACGGTGTCCGGATCGAACATCGGCGACGGTGACAAGACCGCCGGGCGTTCCTCCGGAATATCCACCAGCACGTTGGAGTCGCGGTACTGACCGACCCACTCTCCCAGGGGAGTGGCGTCTTCGAGCCCGGCGGCATCCCAGATGTCCGCCGCCAGATCAGGAACGCTGAACCGCCGGCTATTGGATTTGGCCCGCTGCTGCATCTTCTCGATTTCGACAACCCGGATCTCGCGGAAATGACGTGCTGTGGCCTCATACAGGCGGCCGATCAACTCATCCCGTTCCTTCGGATCGGAGACGCCCAGCAACTCGAAGACGGCGTCATCCAAGTCCTGCCGGTCCCGCTGCTGCAATTCATCCGACAGCACCAACGGCCCGGCGGCAATCCTGCGTGCCCGATCGGGCGTGTGGCAATCCATCAACTGCTCTTCCACCAACCGACCCACCTCGCGCCGGCTCATGCGATCCAAGGCATCAGCAAGACGCTTCGCTCGGTCGGTCGAGATGCCACGCGGGTCAGGCACCTCCAGTAGGTTTACGTCCACCACTTCAGTTTTCAGATTGCCTTCTGTCCCCGCATAGCGACCGTAGAACGTCTTGAACAGGCCGATGAGAGTGGAATTCAGAATGGCTACAAGCGATCTCGCCTCCAACGCCGACAACCGATGAGGCGCCACATCGAAGAGGTTATGGTTGCAGATCAGATTCTCGGGGTTGCCGGCAATGATATGACGGTACTGCTGCGCCATCGGCCAGAAGGCGATCCCTGGACGCACGAGACCCGTCAAGGTAGCTGTCCATTTTCGCAC
>VGYL01001044.1 GCA_016872975.1 Planctomycetota bacterium | reverse complement strand
TGCGCGTGCTCCTCGGCCACGAGCCATTGGACGCGGTCCCGTAGCCGCGGCCCGTCCCACAGCAGTCCGGCCACGAAATTCTGCAACGTCCGCGGCGTCACGCCCGCGGCCAGCGCCATTGGCTCGATGCTCTTGCGCGGCAGATCGGACAACTGGCCCTGCACATACGTGCCCAGGTGCTTCCACGGCTCGCTGCGGGCAAAACAATCCGCGAACTTGCGCAAGAATTTCTTCAACTCTCGTCCCAACCCTTTGATCTGTTGGACATCCATGTCGATTCTCCTTGTAAGTTGATCTTCTCGAAGGAGTTATCGACCGGCTCCTGTTATTTTCTTGAGCCTATATTGCGCTGTCGTACTACGCAAGGCCGTAGGCATGGCACCCAGTCGTTACCGAGGTTGCTCGTCAGGATTCCTGAGAACGTGTATGAAGAGTGGCACAAGCGTCTTGCCAGGGGCTTGGTGCCCGCGACGGGTGGCAGCGGCAAGGCCGTAGGCTTTGCGCAGGCCTTGCCGATGGCGGAGGGACGAAACCATCGGCAAGCTCCGAAGAGGGTTCCCGATCGCGATGCATCGCGATTGGGAGCCCAGACTCCGCTTGCCGCTGCCACCCATTACTGAGATGGGTCGTCAGTGAAGCCAACACCACCGGAAGCGGTGGGGCAAGCCCCACCCTACAGTACGGGGTGGCACGCCCAAACGTGTTTGAGCGTGTCCTGGGCGGCAGGCAAGCGCAGCGAGCCAGACATGGACAAACAAGTCTGTCCATGCCACCCTGAGAAGGTGTGTGAGAAGCCGGTTCATGGTGGCATGGGCTCCAAGCCCATGCCACGGCCAACCGACTTTTTGCATACCCTCTGACATGTGATGTACCGCTCAGGAAAAGACTTCCCGCTCGACCTGGCCCAGGTAGAAGCGGCCGTCGTTGCGCAGGAAGCTGCGGATGGCGTCGAGCTGCCGGTCGACGAAGGCCCGCTCGTTCGAGACCAGGGCCAGGCCCAGGACCGCGCTGGTGTGGCTGTCCTGGTGCTCGACCTCGGAGATCGAGACGTTGAAGCGGCTCTGGAGCCGGCCGATCACGCTCTTGACGATGTGCCGCTTCTCCTTGAGCGAGCCGATGCCCGGCAGGTGCAACGTAACCGTCATAACGCCGACCAGCATCGACCTTCTCCTGTGTCCGCAAGGGCAGAGCGGACGGGCCGGGGCCGCACGGCGGCTCCGTCGGCCTTCGCCCCGGCGGCCCTGGTCCCCATTCGACGCCCTAATACTACAACGCTACGAGGGCCGACTTCTCAGCGGTTCCAGGTGAAAACGCAGCACCGCCGCCCCCGCTATTCCGTCCGGTCCGGAGCGATCCGGCGGCTCGTGTGACAAGTCGGGGGATCCCGATGAACGGCTCGGCATCTTGCTAGGTGTTATCGCAGAGTAAGCCGTTCTTGTGCCTCGTACGTAAGTATCTGTGGTATAACAGCTTATCGGCGTAGAGACGTTTCTCGTAGCGTTGTAGTACTAGAGAGTCTTGACGAGCAACTTCGGTAATGGCCGCGTGAACCGCTCTCCGCGTAGGTCGTGCGTCCTCGCACGACATCTTCGGCGAGCGGGGACGGGGTCCCCAAACGCGATGAATCGCGTTTGGGGGCCCACGCTCGCCCTACGAAGAGCGCCCGTCGCCCGGTTCTGATTACCGAACTTGCTCGTCAGGACTCATCACGGGCGTCGTGAACCAGGACGGCGTGGGGAGGTCGGCCATGGTCTTGAGGCCCGGACCGACGTCGAGGATCGACCGCACCGCGTTGAGGGTCACGGCGCAGGTGGCAATGTCGCCGTTGATGCCGCCGGCAATGCGGGAGGTGAATGCCGGGTTGCCTTCGATCTTGACCTCCTCGTAGGATTCCGGCTCCCCGACCGCCGCCCGAAACGTCAGCGTGATGACCTCGTTGCTGCCCACGAACCCCCGTCCCACCTGGTGGACGCCGCGGGCCATGCCTTGGGCAATCAGCTTGTAGCCGGTAGTTATCTCTCGCTCCGCGATCACCGGCTCCAGGCTCTCGGTCGTCCGGTCGAGTCGCCAGCCCAACCGGGCGGCGAGGAAATCCACCGACTCGGGCAGACCCACGTGCCGTAGCGTGCCGGCCTGGTGCTTGGCTTCGAATTCCTTGAGGGTCAGGCCGGCGCCGATCTTCTGCTGGAACGGGACCCGGCGGACGGACGCATCCTGGACCCGCGTGACCCGCACCCCCGTCACCTCCTGGCACAGGCCGGTCAGAACGGCCGGCAGGTAGTCCATCAGGAAGCCCGGATTCACGCCCGTGCCGACGCAGGCAATGCCGTGGTCGCGGCAGATCCCATCGATCCGGCGGGCCAGTTCCGGCTGCGTGCGCCAGGGGAAGAACAGCTCCTCGCAGGTGGAAACCACGTGGAGCTTCGCCTGCGCCAACGGCGCAAGCTGCGGCTCGAACGCCGCGGCGCTGCTGACGGTCGTGACCACCGCGACCCGCGGCGACCGGCCCCGGATCCCGTCGTCAAGAGTGCCGGAAATACGGATCCCGAGCGGTTTGAGTCCACAGAACTCGCCTAGTACTACAACGCTATCTTGTGGGACCGCAGTAGTCGTAAGTCATTATGAAACAATGAGATACGGGAATGTCACTTCGGCGCCTTAACGCCAATAAGG
>VGYL01001043.1 GCA_016872975.1 Planctomycetota bacterium | reverse complement strand
TCTTGAAGCTTTGGCAGCCGTAGGTGGCCGGACAGACCACCAGGTCCGTCGGTTCCAGCATGAGCGCGCCGTCCGCCCGGTAGCCGCGCAGGATGGTGGCCAACGCACCATTGCCGCCGCCGTACTCCTCATCCACGAAGCTCTGAAAGATGAGATCCCCGTCCAGGGCCAATCCCATCTCACGCAGACAGGCCATCGCCATGACCGCCGCGGCCAGAGGGCCTTTGGCATCTATGGCCCCGCGCGCGTAGATCCTGCCCTCGGTGCGCGTGCCGCTCCACGGATCGTATCGCCACTGCGCCGGATCGCCCGGCGGCACCACATCCACGTGGCTTGCCACAATCAACGAAGGCCCGCGGCCGCGCCCCTTCCAGACGGCCGCCAAGTCCGGCCGGTCGCGATAGTCCCTGGCGATCTCCACGCTCCCCCCCACGCGATAGGCGGGATGGCTTGTCAGGCCGGGGACCTCATCGAGACAGAACAGATCAACCTCAAAGCCCAGGCCAGCCAGCTTCTCGGCCAGGAATGCCTGCGCCGGCTTCTCGTTTCCACTGGGCGGTGTATTGGCGGTGGGAATCCTCAACAGGGCCTGGGTGAAAGCGATGATGGCCTCGCGGCGCGCCTGGATGCGTTGCAGGATGTCGCTTTGGAGCTCAGCATTCATAGGCCCAACCGTCTGCCCCATTCCTCCAGGAAACGCCGGCTCTGCAGGAACTTCTCCTCGAGCTGTGGCAGCTTCTCCAGGTCAATGGCGTAGTAGCCGTCATAGCCCTGCTTCTTCAGCGCCAGGAAGACCCCTTCCCAGTCGATGTTCCCCGCCCCTGGCTCCAGGTGCCGGTTCACCTTGCCGTCGTTGTCCGCGATGTGAACATAGCGGATCTGCGGTCCCAGTTTTTCGATCGCCAGCGGCAGCAGCTCCTTTTGCGCGTGTTGATGCGCCGTATCCAGGATCACGCCCAGGTTGCGGTCATTGACGGCCTCCAGGAGGCGCAGCAATGCGTCGCTGTTGGACGCCACCTCGCCCACGCGCGGCTCGATCAGAAGCTGGACGCCGTGCTTCTTGGCGATCTCGTTGCAGCGCGCGACCACCTGGACAAAGTGCTCCCAGAACTCGGCCCAGCGGAATCCGCCCGGGATGCGCACGCGATAATCCAGGCCGAACGTGATGTCCTGCGTGAGCGCCTTGCCTTCAAGCAGCTCCAGGGGCGGAAAGTAGCTGTCTATCCAGACAAACGGCGAGCCGAAGTAGGCAGCCGTCTCTACCCCTTGCTCGAAGAGCGCCATGGCGCTCCGTTGGGTCTCCTTGTCCAACGCGATGACCTCGGGCAGTAACGGGGCGAAATCAACCACGTGGACGCCCGCGCGCTCGACCGCCTGCTTGATCTGCCGGCGATTGGCCACGACATCGCGCAGATTCGGGAAGCCCATGCCCTCCAGTTCGATGTACTCGAACCCCAGATCGGCCATCTCCTGAATGGCCCGCAACATCTGCTCCACCGAGGGGGGGAAGCCATACTTGCCGATGGCATACATCCAGCAACAGCTAATCTTCATCAGGGAGCCTCGCTAGCTGGCGCTGCCACTCAGAGCCAACGCCTCTTTGCGCAGACGGGCCGCGCCATCCGTGTAAGTGCCCAACAGCACCCGGATGTCGGTGTTCCAGGTGACCATGCGCACGCCCTTGTGCATCCATCCCGCGAGCGCCTCGATGCTGTTCAGATGAATGCCGGGAACGACGTTGTGCTTCCGGCAGGCTTCGAGAACCCGCTCGATCGCCTGCAGGACCCTGGGATGATCCGTCTGGCCCGGCACGCCCAGGTCAATGGAAAGATCACCCGGGCCGAGAAACGCGACGTCAACGCCGGGCACACTCAGCAGCGCATCGATCTCCGCGACCGCTTCGGCCAGCTCGACCTGCACGATGACCAACGTCTCTTCGTTGGCCTCGGCCATGTAAGACCCGGTAGCCTGGCCGCGATACTCGTTCATGGCGCCGGTGATGAAGCAGCCGCGCCGGCCCAGCGGAGGATACTTGGTCTCCGCGACGAGCTCCTCCACCTGTTTCCTGGAACCTATCCGCGGGACCATCAGACCGAGGGCGCCGATGTCCAGGATGCGGCCCAACGGCGCATAGCGCGAGTCTGGGGCGCGCACCAGGGGACAGATCCCTTCCAGGCGCGCCGTTCTGATGATGTCGGCGGCTATGGCCAGGTCGTAGGCCCCGTGCTCCATATCGACAAAGAAGAAGTCAAGCCCGGCCGAAGCGAGGATCTGAGCGATGCCCGGGCTGCGCACCTCGTCAATCATCGTGCCGATGGCGACCTGCCCGGCTTTGAGCGCCCTCTTGACCTTGTTTGCTCGCATGGGAACCTCTTGTTGATAGCGCATCGCGGGACGTCTCAGTCCCGCGATGCGAAACTATGCCATGGGCTTCGCCGCCGCGTAATGTCCATATCGTTCGCGTGCGGCCATCGCCCACTCGTAGTGTTCCACCGAGATATCAGGGCCGATGGAATGCCCGCCCAGGATCAGACCGCCATCGCGCCCCAGCTCAGCCAGTCTGCGGATGTGCGTCGTGATCTCTTCCTGACTGCCCTGCGGCAGGATGTGGCAGTTGTCCATCGCACCGATGAAGGCCAACTTCCTTCCATGTCTCTGCCGCAGGGCGAAAACGTCC
>VGYL01001042.1 GCA_016872975.1 Planctomycetota bacterium | reverse complement strand
TAGCCCGGGATATACTGTTTCTTCTTGCAGGGATATCTGTTATGGTGGAACAATCGAATAGTAGTTATGTCGACTGAACGGCTACTGCCAGATCATGGGGAGGTGCTGCGTGAGCCCATCTGACCGCCGTCTGGTTGCTCCTGATGCCAGTCACCAGGACGGTGGACGCGCACCTCCGATCCTGGATATCATCGTGTTCGGCTTCGACCATGTCGGTCTGGGCCCGATTGGAGTCCAGCTCCGACGAATCGCTCTTCGGCAATGCGACCGCCCAACGCGGAAAGGAGACAAGATATGGCCCTCCAGGACTTTCTGACCGCCAACGAGAAGACCCTCTACGAGAGCCCCGGCACCGTGAAGATGGGCGACATCGCCCTCAAGCTGTATATCACGGACATCAAGATCCTCCTCTACCGTCAGACTGGCCTTCTCTCGAAGAAGGATGAGGTCACAGCCATCAAGCACTCGGAGATCGAACGGCTTGACTACCGTGAAGAGGGCATGCTCAAGAAGAAGGGGATTCTCAGCGTTTCGAGACCGAAGGGGCGTCTTCTGATCGAAGGAGATCCGTCGGCCATAAAGAGCGCTTGGCAGACGTTGCAGGAATACGTGAAGTAACGAAGAAGGGCCCCCTTGGAAGCGAGTTCTCTCCATGGAGGCGGTTCAGCTGGTCCTCGTAGCACTTGCGGCGCTTCTGTTCGTCGCAGCGCATTGGATCTCCTGGCGCTTGATGCAGCGTGCTCAGAGCGCAGGCTGGAGCGGACTTGAGATCCGCCTCGTGTGCGCACCGATCTACTTGGCGCTTCTCGCGGGTGCCGTCATGTCCTTGTGGCTGGCGGCCCACGTCGAACAGATGTGGCAGAGCAGAGGGTACGTCATGAGGTTTCTGATGTCCGCTGGGGCTTTCTTCATAGCCTTCGGCCTTTCTTCCTACTTTCTGGCCGAGGTCGTCCTGCCCTGGCCACGGAATTCCCTGATGTCGCGCATAACATCATATGGGGCGGCTCTGTTTCTCTCTCTGCTGTTCGCCGTGTGGTTCTACGAGAGCCCAGCCATCGACGCGTTGATGGACAAGGTTACAGGCGGATTCCTCGGCGTCGTCGGCTCCGCGTTGGGCGTTCTGTTTGCCGCCATGGCAGCCTTCCTCTTCTACCGGCGAATCAAGGCGTACGTTGCCAGGGCGCGGGGCCCGGAGAAGGACCGCCCAAAGGGGAAGGAGTGAAAGAGCGGATGGCGCGGCCACAAGGTGTCTTGCAGGCGGTAGGGGCGACATAACACGGTGGTGAAGCTGACGGATCTGGCCCGTCACAGTTCTGGCGGAGCCAGCCCCGTGCCGGGCCAGCCCGCAGCTTACCACCCCGTTAGGCAGACTAGGTGCTCCGGAGGGCAAGACGCCCGGGTGAGGGCCTTCCAATTCGAGAAAGGAGCATCCGCGTCATGAGACGCATGCTGGCCGCCGCTCTTTTCCTGACGGTATTGGGGGAACCGGGCGCCGGGTCCTGTGTCGCATTGAACCCCGCCACCGACACCTCCGCCGGCAACCCGGCCAGCGTGCTGGTCGCCATACCCGGCTCGCGCGAACCGGCGCCTCCGTTCGTGATCGATCGACCGGGTAGCTACCGGCTGGAAGGGAACCGCCTGTGCCGGGAAGACGGCATCTGCGTGAACGCCGACGACGTCACGATCGACCTCGGCGGATTCATCTTGGCGGGACCCGACTCAGGCGAGTCGGTCGGCATCCGGATGAACAGCCGGAGCAACGTCGAGATCCGCAACGGGATCATACGGGACTTCGGAAAGCGCGGCATTCACGAGAAGAACGATTCTCTGACCGCCAACGGCAAGAGAATCCTCGACGTCCGGGTGATTTCCAACGGAAGCTGCGGGATCTGCCTGGGCGGCAGCGGCAACATGGTGCGGGGCTGCTTCGTCGAGGACAACCGAGGCACCGGGACCTGTTCCGGGGGCCTCATCGAGGGGAACGTCTACCTGAACAATGACACGGGGGGAATCGCCGCTGGCGATGGCGCCCGCGTCGTCGGAAACACGATCTCGGGAACCCAGAAAACGGGGATCTTCGCCATGTCCGGCTGCATGATCCAGAACAACGTGGTTTCCGACGCCGACAACTCCGGGATCTACGCCGAGTTCGGCTGTCTGATCGAAGGCAACGTGGTCAGTGCCAGCAACCGAGCCAATGTGGATGGTTACGCCGGCGTGAAGGTCATGGGCGACTGCATCGTCCGGGGCAATACGGCCCGCGGCAACAGGCAAGCGAACTTCTACTTCCTGCGTTCGGGGAACACGGTGGAGGGGAACCTGGCCACCGCGCCAGCGGACACGCTGGGGGATGGATTCCGCTTCCGAATGAAGGAAAACCACTTCGCCGACAATCAGGCCTCGGGGAACCGGACCGACTTCGCGGGGGAGGTGCCGGCGGAGCCGGGCGACTCCGGGAACATCTCCATGCCACACCGGGAACCGGTAGCGGCCCGGCCGACGTCAACGGGGAAATAGTCGGGTCGGCCACAGTCATGGAACTAGGGACAAGGTGCTTGAGCTTGGCGCCTAACTGCTGCATTGAGCTGGCGGCGGGCGCCGCCAGCTCAGAGAGAAGACGTGTTACGCCGGGCGTGCCGCCCGCCGCAGCTCATGCATACGTTGGGCCGCGGGATTT
>VGYL01001041.1 GCA_016872975.1 Planctomycetota bacterium | reverse complement strand
TTCCGTATCTTCTACGGCCTCTTCGGCTACCAGCCGGTCTTCAACAAGGACCCGAACAACGCAGAGGGACTCGCCAAGGTCAAACGCTTCATCAAGTACAGCGTGGATCGCTGGGGCGCCTACGTGGACTTCTGGGAATTCCTCAACGAGCAGCATGCCGACGACCATTGGTACGCGGCCATGATCCCCTACCTGAAGTCCATCGACCCGTACGGGCACTGGATCACGACAAGCTGGGAGCGGCCGGAGTTGGAGGGGATCGAAATCAACGCCCCGCACTGGTACCAGCGGGAAAACGAGCTGGAGTCGGACCGGATCACGGCTCAGAAAGCCCAGGCGTGGAAGAGAGCCGGCAAGCCGGTCGTCGTCGGGGAGCAGGGCAACACGAGCGACCGGAAGAAACCCATCCCGGGAATCGGCGGCGTGTGGGACGACCGCTCGGCGCTGCGCATGCGGATCCGCAACTGGACGGCCCTGTTCCAGGAGATTGTCTTTATCTTCTGGAACACCAGCTACGCGCGGGACGGCCACTTCATGAACATCTGGCTCGGTCCCCAGGAACGCCAGTACGTGCGGGCCATGCAGGACTTCGCCTATCGGCTCGACAAGGACGTCCGGATGCATACCGCCAAGGTCTCCCAGCCCCAGGCGGTGCGCGCGTACGCCTTGGCCTCCGAGCACAGGGCCGGCATCTACCTGCATCACTTCCAGAACCACACGCAACCCGTCGAGGGTTTGCGGCTCGAAGTGGATCTGCCCGGTCCGGCCCAAGGCTACTGGTACCATCCCGAGAACGCCTCCATCCTCAAGACGGTCGAGATCACAGCGGGAATGAATCAACTCGACGTCCCCCCCTTCACGGTCGATATCGCGTTGCTCGTGACGGCGGCGGGAGCACCGGACATCGATCGCGACGGCCAACCCAATCATCTGGATGCGGATGATGACAACGACGGGGTCCCGGACGACCGGGACGCTTTTCCCCTCGACCCCTCCGAATGGGCGGACGAAGATGGGGATGGGATCGGCGACAATCTTGATGCGGATGACGATGGCGACGGCACGCCGGACGACGAGAACAACAATGGCATCCCGGACCACGAAGAGATGGACTTCGACGGCGACGGCGTCGATCGGGCCGGCACGATCCCCTGGGATGCCTTTCCCCTCGATCCCAAGGAATGGCGGGACACCGACGGCGACGGCCTCGGCGACAACCGCGATCCCGACGATGGGGCGCGTTCGTAGTGTGCTCGTAAAAGCATAGAGAGAAGGGAAAAGAGAAAAGGGGAAAGGGAGAAAGTGAAGACAAGAGCGCAGCCGGTAGGCCGCGTGTCTTTTTCCTTTTGCCTTTCTACTTTTTACTTTCTCTTCTAACGCCTTACGGTGTCACTGCGAGCACGCGCAGGGCGATGTCCTCGGTGTACGGCGGAGACGTCAATACCTTTTGGCCGCCGGCATGTTCGAAGGTTGCCACTTTGGCGACATCGCCGGTCTTCGTATCGACCCACTCGGCTCTGTAGGCCCCAGGGGGACAATCCAGCTCCAATTCCGCCGCGGTTCCGCCGTTGACGTAGACCGCGTAGGCTCGGCCCGCCTCGGCCAGGGCCACGACGGTCGCTTTGTCGGCCGCCGGACCGGTGATGCGGCTCTGCTGGATGGCCTCCTGGGCGGGGGCCATGCGGACAAAGTCGAATCCCTCCAGGAATTCCTTGAGAATGCGAAGCTGCTTGCGCAACTCCGGACCGCCGCCGCCCGGGGTGCCCGGCGCCAAGGGCGCCGCGGTACCGTCGGGCCGGTCGATCGTGAAGGAGAAATCCAGATGGTCGTAGACGGCGCCGCCGGCGATGAGGAACTGCCAGCCTTCCGTGCGGTACTTGCGGTCGCTGCGGTCGGAGCCGCCGGTCTCATCGAAGGCGATGACCCGATTCAACGGGTAGTTGTGCCGCACCGCGTCCGGCGTGGCCGCGTGGAAGTTCAGAACGGACACGTGCGGATTCAGGCCCGAGATGGGACGTGTGCTGCGTGGAAGACCCTGGGCGATCAGGTGCTTCTTCGGCAGTGCCGCCTCCGTCTCCACGATGGCGGCGACGATCAGATCGTTCCACTGGCTGGTCAGGCCCGGCCGCTCGTAGGGCTCGTTGCACACCTCATAATACAGGTTGTCAAACTCGTTCAACTCCGCGACGAGCTTCCGCACAACCGCCTGCTGCACCGCGAGAAGGTCCTTGTCCTTGGCGTCGTAGACCTCCTGCCGCCCGACCTTGCCGATGCCGTTGACGTTGTTGCGGATGTTCATGGGGCTGGCTTCCCACAGGTTCTCGGCGTACATCGTGCAGAAAAAGACCTGCTCCACCACAACGCCCCGCCGATCGGCCTGCGCGATGAAGTCCTTCAGCCGGGCGAGATAGGCCTCGTCCCATTGCGCCAGGTCGAACTTGTTGCCCCCATCCGCAGCGCCGGGGGTGCCGCTGCGGGCCCAGGGACATACGAAGCGGCCGGCCGCCGGCGCCAGCGTGTTGCCGGTGATATTGAACGAGCCGAGCACCTCGCGGTAGACGCCCGAGAAGATACGGGTCAGATTGAACCTATCGGCCTTCAGCACGTCGAGGTAGCGAATATAGTCGAAGTCCAGATTGAGCACCGCGCCGTAGTGTTCGGCCGAGGTGACCAGGATTGTC
>VGYL01001040.1 GCA_016872975.1 Planctomycetota bacterium | reverse complement strand
TCCGCGTCGCGGCGTTCCGGCCGGGGCACTTTCTGCTTGCAGGCGGGGGGGGTCAGCCCTTATTTTAATCTTTAGCGGATCTTCCGCGTCGCATCGTTCCGGCCCGGGGACTTTCTCCTTGCGGCGGGGATGGGGGCGGCGGTAGGATGGGAGCATGGCGCGGCCACCGCGGATAGCGTATGAAGGGGCCGTGTATCATGTGACGGCCCGCGGCAACGAACGGCGGACCCTCTTTGTGGATGACGCCGACCGGGAGCGCTTCGTGCGCGTTCTGGGCGAGAGCGTCGCATCGTTCGAGGTCCGTCTGTACCTGTTTTGCCTGATGTCCAACCACTTCCATCTGGTCGTCGAGACGCCGCGGGCGAATCTCGGGCCCTTCATGCACCGGCTCCAAACGGCGTACACGGTCTACTTCAACCGCCGGCACGGCCGTTGCGGGCATCTGATGCAGGGCCGGTACGGGGCCCGGCTCGTGGAGAAGGATGCCTACCTGCTGCGGCTGAGCCGCTACGTGCACCTGAACCCCGTCTTCACGGCGGCCGCCCGGCAGCGTCCCGTGCGCGAGCGGATCCGCTTGCTGCGGAGCTATCCCTGGAGCAGCTACCGCAGTTACATCGGCCAGGCCAAGCCGCTCGGATTCGTGGACTATGCGCCCATTCTGGCGAGCGTCTGTTCCGCACCGGCGCCCCGGGGCCCGGCCTATCGGCGCTTCGTGGAAGCGGGGATCGCGACGATCGATGCGGCCTTTCTGGAGGTGAAGAAGGCCTCGGGCTTGTGCCTCGGGTCCGAGGACTTCCGCGAGCGGGTGGGCCGCTGGCATCGCCAGAGGCTCGCCGCCTCGGCCCGGCCGGAGGACGTGACGTTTCGCCGGCGCGGCACGGTACTGGCGGCCGAGGCGATCCTCGCGGTGGTCTGCCGGCGGTTGGGTGTAGATCGGGAGATGCTGCTCCGCCGGCGGCGCAACAGTCTCGACCGGGCGGTGGCGTCCCGGATGCTGTGCGATCACGGCGGCCTGACGCAGCGGCAGGTGGCCCAGATCCTGCGGATCGGCAGTGGCGCGTGTGTCAGCCAGCACCTGCGCAAGCTCGGCGACGCGCTGGAATCCGATCGAGCCCTGCAGAACCAGCTCCGCGCGATCGCGGAGGAACTCCAGCGCTTGCGGGAGAAACGTTAATAAGGGCCGAGGCCCGGACCCGCTTTGAATCGAGAGGCACGGCGTACCGCCGGCCCTCATTCAATGCGTTAGTTGCTCCATGCGAAGGTGGAAGATTATGACATTGGGTCTTGCCACATGCGATGAACATGGAATCTACCTTGCAATTGAAAGCCAAGGACTCCCACTTGTTGGGCCTCCCGTTAAGCGGGAGTTTCGACTTCTTATTGATTCAAAGCTAATGCTTCTCAATACAGAACCACAAGTCATTGTTTTGGCTGCAGGAGGTTTGGACCACTGGAGTTATGTGGCGGCGAACTATACAAGTAGACCATCGGTTACCGAAGCAGCATTAGAGATTGTTGAACTGTTAGACTCATGCATGTCTGAAGAGAATCAAGCGTTCGGGCTTGTTTGTGGTTATGAAAACAGTGCCCCACCGTGCTATCGCATAAACCGGGGTAGGGAGCAGAAATCAACTGATAAGCCAAAGCCTGAGAAGTTGTCTGACATTCAGGAGATTGGTACGTATGGAGACGAGGCAAGAAAGCACGCGAGGAACTCACCCTTCAGAAAGGAGAATCCGCTCGTAGCTCTGATTGAAGCCATCGAGACATTGTTTCCAAGGCCTGATATCAGGCCGCCCATACATTCACGGGTCATTCGTCCTCACGGGTAAGGGGTGACAGATGGGGCGGTATTAAGCAGGATTGGACTTATTAAGGGAATCCTAGGGACGCACCCTAGGTTTTGATTATCGGTTGTTGTGTTATCGAACACAGTTCCCGCGTTGTGGACTCTATCTCGACCCTGCGCGAGGGGGGAAAGCTCCCCTTCTACCATGGGAATACAGGGGATGGCGGGGCGGCACCGTATTTCCACGATGGAACGATGTCCTCCCGAGCGGGCACCACCAAAGATGCTCAACACACTCCGGTGCGCATCTTTGGGAAAAGGTGAGCATCTTTGGCCGGTGGCCCCCCTCTTGCGGTTTCTACCTCCCTCGTGGGCGGCTACAAAGGCGGGACCGGGGCGACGGCGCGACTTTGAGGCCGGTGGGGATATTGGGGACAGTCACCTATTATGGACTATAGCGAGTGGCTACAGATACTATCAGGTGCGGGAAGACGTAGGAGAGCGGGACCGGCAGCCAGGACGTCGCGCCGTCGGCGGGCGGAAAGAGAAGAGAAGAGGCGGTTCAAGGGAGTGGATCATCGTCCTTTCTCCCGCCGAACGCCCCGTTCCTGGCGAACCCGTCGGCCCCCTTCGCACGCAAGAGCCCAGGGAGGCCCTGCGTGCCCGGAAGACCCTGGAAGAGCCGGGCACAAGTGGCAGCGTCGGACTGTCTCGCTTTACGGCTTGGCCTTCCGGAGTACTCCTCTGAGCCATCTGTGCCCGGTCTCTTCTCCTTCCGGGCACGTGAGGGCCTCCCGAAGATCTTCCGCGCGCACAGAACCGACGGGTCCCTGCGAAGCGGCTCTCGCTGTGCCCAAGAGAACCACAACACCCCTCCCCTGAACCGCCTCTT
>VGYL01001039.1 GCA_016872975.1 Planctomycetota bacterium | reverse complement strand
CGATGCGGCCGATATCGTTCCCGCGGCATGATGGTTCGAGGATCTGGGCGTGGGGCGAACGGTTGGCCCGTGAAATTCGGAAGGGCTTCATTGCTCGAGGGGCGGCCGCGAAAGAACGTTGGGAGAAGGTTCAGGAAGATTATCGCCCGTGCCGGCGTCGAGGTGTGGCCCACACCATTCCAGAATGTGCGCGCCAGTCAGCAAGCGGATTTCGAGCAGACTACCTGAACCACGACCCGTACAAATGGCTGGGTAACGGGCCCGTTATTGCGCAGAGACACGATCTGCAAGTCACCGACGACCAGTACCGGTAGGCGGTCGAAAACGGGGAACCTGCTGGGGGCAAGTTGGGAATGCAGCGGCCACAAAGGCCTCGCAGGACGTCGCAATCGCAACTCATTGCGCAAGGCCCAGACCGCCACGGGACAACGCGAATTGCTCGGTAATCGCGGGCAAGCTCGACAAGCCACAAGTAGCGGAGGAGGGACTTGAACCCCCGACACGCGGATTATGATTCCGCTGCTCTAACCAACTGAGCTACTCCGCCAAGTTGTTGTCCTGCAGGGACTTACGAGATCTTGTCTTCGCTGGTCCGGCCGGCTCGACACTAGCGATTACCGGCTCTTTGGCACCAGCAAATCATCGATTTGCGAAAGAACTGACGCCCGCCGGTTCGGGCCGACGAGTGCCAATTGGCACTGCCGACACGTGCAAGCGGGAAGCCACTAACGGCTAAGTGTAGTAAATCGGCAGCCGGGCGAAAAGCCACCAGCAAATCCAAAAAGGAGAAGCGGCCACGCAGGGATTTCCGTCTCTCCTGCCACCTGGCCGGCGGTCGCCTCTGCAAGACGCCGCGCGGCAATGCGGCACCTGATTACGCTGGTCGAAGACTGGCGCGGCAAAGGCATCGGGTTCCGGTAGCTCAACGAGGGCGCAATTGATGCCACCTCGACATCCGGCGAACTGATTATCAACGATTCGCCGGATTCGAGAACCGGCAATCGACTCAGGAAACGACTTCTCACGCTCAGTCATTGAGTCAATTATGCCGCAAGCCTGCGCCCGTTCATCGTCAATCCGGGCCACCAACCGGCAGTGGGTAATCCGCCTCCCCCGCCACCAGTGAGACGCGCGCCTTAGAGTAGTCGGCTTGACGCGTCGGTCGTTGGCTGAGGGGATAGCACTGGTCGCGGGGCGCGTCTAAGGGCGCCGGTTGTCTGCGCCGCGGATAGTGTCCGCCGTACACTTGAGAGCGAGCACGATAAGAACGCTGACTGTGATGTGCCGCACCGTTCCCCAGCCAATCATCGAGCGGCAAATGAGAAACCGGCGTTTTGTCGCGACGTTCGGGTTTTTCGGCCCCGCTGGCCCCATCAACCTGGTGCGCCAAGGCCACAGATCGTCGAGGCAGGGTGAATGCGGGGCATCTTCCGCGGGCGAATCCGGCTTTATGGCGAACCCTCGATCAACCAGGCCCCGTTGACCGAGATCGGCGAGAGGAATTTTAGGAGATTTCCCCAATTTTCTTCCAGCGAATCCGTGCGAAAGAAGGCGTCCATCAGCGATTGCGGAAATGTGAGAATCTCAATGAAGAGGGCAAGGCGGCCGCGGGCCACTTTCCACAAACACGTCTGTGGGAAGTGTTCACGCCAAAAGACCTGCCACCGATCGATCGTTCGTCGATCCACGCCCACCAGCGCTGACAACTCTCGAACCCGACGAGCTGTGGCCCCGTGCCGCATGGCCGCGACCAACACCACGATAACGCTTAAGTAGACTTTGCGCCCTAGGAATCGAACTGAAGGGGGCGTAGCTCGTTTTCTGCAGCCGTCTCGATTGCAGCAGAAACTGAGTCGGTGCCGATACGACTCCGGCAATTCGTCCGGACAACCACGAGGGCTCCGTGGGTAGTTGGCGCTGTGCAGACGACCGCCACATGTGCAACCGTTTTGCCGAGTTCTTTCCGCAAGATCGCGGTCGACTGAAAGCAGGAACGACCAGAAGCTCTTGCCACGAGGTAATTCGTGCGACATCATAAAGTACTCCTGTGGATGAGAAATGCGTACGGAGTACATGTTACGTCGCCATGTCGTTGCCGTAACGGGTTCGGCCCGCCTCTCGAACATCTCGATTGTCGTGATCAGAACTCACGATCAGCGAGGGACGCCGGAAGGCGACCCTACATCATCTTGATCAAAAAGCCCGGAATTCCCCTCCCGGATCTTGCGCACGCTCACTCGCCACCGCGTTCTTGTTTCTGCGGCAACGTCGAGCTATCGAGCGTTTTGTGACGGACTGCCGCTACGGGAACGAATGCGGCGAGTGGCTTTGCAGCTCCGGCACCAACTGGAGCTTCAGAACGCCGAGCACGTTCCGAATCGGCGGCGGGGCAGTAGGTTGTGACACACTCGCCGGTAACCGTGAACAACACTGCCACTATAATGTCACACGCCCGTTGCCACGGGCGGCGCATCACGTGAAGGCGCCGGACGGGACGGGCAATGCCCACGCCCCGCCGTACGCCTCGATCCCCATGGTCGGCGGCATCGCTCCGTTACACGTGCCACTGTGTGCGGAGACGCGTATTGCCGCGAGCGAACAGCTCTCATAGCGAGACGGTTCTCCAGCAAGCCGCCGCTCAAGGCACGCAGTGCGAAGCGGCAACCGACGTCCCCTCAGTGT
>VGYL01001038.1 GCA_016872975.1 Planctomycetota bacterium | reverse complement strand
CTTTTCCGGCGGGGGCTCGGGCCGGGACGCTCACGCAGGAACGGTCATGCGCCGTCCAAGCCCGGCGGGCGAAGTTGCCGCGGCGTGCGACGGTTCTCGCGGCCGGGAACGGGGGCGGGTGGCGCGTCGGCCGGGACGGGGGGCATCTCCGGGAGATTCGGCGTCATCTCGCAAAGGGCACGTTCCACGATTTCCTGGATGACCACGTCCGGCCCCAAGTCCAGCACGTCTGCCGGCAGGAAGTTGTCGCTGCCGCTCCAGACGTACAGCGCCTCGCGGAACAGCTCCGCGAGGAACGGGATCATGTGGGTCGCGAAGGAGTCGCAGACCACCAGAGCCCGCCCGATGGGCGCTGTGCGGCAGCGACTGCGTATCAGCACGCAGCCCCGGCCGTGGGGACGATCGGTGTCCCATTGGACTTGGGCGGCCAGGCCGTGCCGGGGCCGGACGTTGTCCATCATGGTTCGCACCTGGGTTCTGCCCAGCAGCCGCAGCAGGTCCGTCTCCGCGTTCTCCTGCTGGTAGATCTCGCACTGGTCCATCGTCAGGGTGGGCAGATTCCCAAACCGCGTGCGAAGCTGCCGGGCGATCTCCTGGGAGCCTGCGAAGGCGCCCACGCCGTTCCAGTGGGTCTCCTGGGGCTGGTAGCACAGGTGCGTCTTCTTCATTTCCCGCAGGGCCGGCCGCAGGTCCAGGATCTGGACTTTGGAGTGTACCTCCATGTGGCGCAGGAATTGATCCAGCCGCGTTTGCGTCCGGACGCGATTGATGCGGGCCGGCATGTACTCGGGGTAGATCGTGTGCTTGTCGGGACAGACGACGAACAGATAGGGGATGCCCTGTCGGTCCAACCAGTCGCGCCGGCTCTCCAGGCTCTGCTGCCAGTGCCGCAGTTGCTGCGACGTGAAGGGCAGCATGCCGCGATAATCGGCAATCGTGCCTTGGTCTCCCAGGAACAGCCAGCCCTGCCTGCCTTCCAGGACACGCTGGGAACTGCCTTTCGTCACGGCGTTTCCCAGGAGCTTGGTATGCCAGCGGATGAGGTTCCGCCGGAAGGCAAAGTTGGACTGAAAGTACTCGCCGAGATCGCGGGGAAACGACAGCAGCGCGGACAGTTTCCATGTGAGCCTGGGGAAGGGGCGGTTCTCCTCCTGTTGCCAGGCCCCATGCAGGCGGGGCTTGGCGGGAAGCAGGATCGTGCCCGCGCCCGGCGCGTAGACGATGACCATGAAGGCGACAATGAGCGCGGACTGTCGGAGGCGCCGTGAGCTCGGGCGGGTCTTCCAGGATGTTGGGGAAGCATGCACGGCTGTTTCCTCAGAACTGGAGTTTTGCAGAATGGGGAGTTGGGCCTACTTGAGAAAGAAAGAAATCGGGAAGCGGGCCGGGGCCCGTTCGCGGCCGTCCGCGCCGGCGGGGCCGGCGGCGGATTCTTCTCGGAAATCCGCTTCCCGATTTCTTTCTTTCGAGCTTGGTCCCCAACCGGCCCGGCGCGGCCGCTGGGCCGGGACGGGAAGCGGATTTCCGAGAAGAATAATAGGCCCAACTCCCCATTCTGCAAAACTCCAGTCAGAACCGAAAATACAGGAACGGGTTGTACGTACCGGCCGCCATCCAGCTCAGCGAGGCCAGAAACACCACCATCAGCAAAGCCACCTCGCTGGCGGCGGTGAGCCTGTCGAAGTGCTGTCGGCCGGCCGATTCCAGCGCGGCCCGCCGGTACCTCAACCTGCCGGCCAGGTAGGGCAGGGCCGGGGTGGAGGCGACGATCCCCACGGCCAGGACGAGCAGCAGCTCCACATCGACGTAGAGACCCAGGTGGTACTCCAGGCCGCTGCCGCGGGCGAAGCCTGCCAGGGCCGCCAGCATCGCCCAAGCCTGGGAGAGAGTCTCACACCGGAAGAAGACCCAACTGGCCAGGATGACCGCCAAGGCATACGCATGCTGCGTCACGGGGCGACGCGACGCCAGGAATCCGGCCAAGCCCAGCCGCTCGATCGCCAGGAAGAGTCCGTGAAACAGGCCCCAAGCCACGAACGTCCAGCTCGCCCCGTGCCAGAGGCCGCACAGTAGGAACACGATTACGAGGTTCCGATACGTCCGCAGCGGCCCCCGGCGGTTGCCGCCCAGGGGGATATAGACATAGTCGCGAAACCAGCTCGACAGGGAAATATGCCAGCGGCGCCAGAAGTCGGTGATCGTCCGCGCGAGGTACGGGTAGCGGAAGTTCTCCAGGAAGCGAAAGCCGAACATGCGTCCGAGCCCGATGGCCATATCGGAGTACCCGGAGAAGTCAAAGTAGATCTGAAGAGCGTAACAGACCACCCCCAGCCACGCCACGGACGTGGTGAGCTGGTGGGCCGGGATGGCGAAGATCTTGTCGACCGGCACGGCCAGCACGTTGGCGAGGAGCATCTTCTTGCCCAGGCCCAGGATGAACCGGCGGATGCCCTCCGCCAGACCGGGCCGGGTCACGACACGCCGGGTCAACTGGCGGGCAATGTGCTGGTAGCGGACGATGGGGCCGGCGATGAGCTGCGGAAACAGGGCGATGTAAAGGGCGATGCGCAGCGGATGCTTCTGGACCGGGATGCGGTTGCGGTACACGTCGATCACGTAGGACATGGCCTGGAAGGTGAAGAATGAGATGCCGATGGGCAGGTGCAGGGCCGGCACGGGAAG
>VGYL01001037.1 GCA_016872975.1 Planctomycetota bacterium | reverse complement strand
AAGATCTGTGTGGCGGCCCATCGACATGACATGCGGGTCATCCTCCACAGTTGCGGCATGCTATTCAACCTGATCGACGGCTTTCTGGCCTCCGGGATCGACGTGCTGCAATTCGATCAGACTGACAACTATCGCCGGGACGGCATCGGCGGCATCGAACGACTGGCGGCCAAATGGGCCGGTCGCGCCACCTTCTTCTGCCCGGTGGACATACAACAGACGGTGGTCACGGGTGATCGCGCGCGCATCGAGGACGAGGTGCGACGCCTGCTGCGGCACCTGGCCAGCAGGAAGGGCGGGTTCATCGCCAAGTCCTATGGGCGGGGCACCAAGATCTATTTGGACGCGATCGGCTGCGATCCGGCGTGGAACGATTTCGCCTTCGAGTGCTTTGTCCGGTATGGCCGGGAACTTTTCGGGGTCGAGTTCGAGGTTCCGGTGCTGTGAGCAGTTCGGCCATCGAGAGGCCAACAATGGCGATTCGCGTTACGCGATAGCGAACACTACCATCTGAGCACCTGTATCAGGAGGAGATCATGGCCACGTCAGACGCAATCTGGAGACAGCCGGTGCTTCATCTCATGCAAGACCCAAGATCGGCATTTGCTCTCTGGATGCCCGAAGGCTTCCTGCTTCTGGGCAATACCGACGTTCACGTGAGCGTCAAGGGCGCGGTCTGCTGGCGTCGCGAAGCGCAAGACGAGCAAAGCAGCGCTTGGCGCTATGAGCACCGGAACGCCGACGGGCAGATGACGCTGCTTGGAGAGGTGCGGGGAGTTGAGCGTGGCTGGCTCATGTCACTGACCGTGCGTAACGAATCGGAGCGCGTCTGGCCCGCCGTGGTTGCGCCGGTCTGCCTCTCGCTCTGCGCCACTACCGCCTTTGACGGCAAAGACCATGCCGGTGTCTGGTATCGAAGTGATGGGCAGTTCAAGAGTCTGGCAGAGCAGCACTATGAAGGGGGGCTGCCTGGCCACTGCATGGTATTGGTGCGCGGGCGCTCACACATCGAGCGCACGGCTCGGCATCGGGCCAAATGGGGATTCGCTTTCGACGAGAGCGACGATGGGATCATTGCGGCAACCAGCTCCGACGGCAGCCAGGCCCTCACCATGGGCTGGCAGCAAGTTCACCAGCTTCAGGCCAACGCCTGCCCACATCTGGCCTGCATCCACGCCAATCCGTTCTTCGGGGACCTGGCGCCTGGACAGGCGGTCACCGTCCGGGGAAGCGTGCTGGTGAGCAGCGGCGGCCTGGCACGCGCCTGGGAGGCTTGCCTGGCATCTCTCGCCACAGAGTAGCCTCTATCGGTTACAGGTTGGTGTGGAGCCGGCCCTGAGCTACGAGTGAGGAAAAGCGGATATGACTGACTGCAGTTCGCGGGAACAGGTGCGGCGGGCGATCCACTTCCAAGGACCAAACCGGGTGCCGTCCAAAGCGCACGACCTCGCGCCATCCGTCTATGGCCGGTACGGTCGCGACGTCGAGGAGTTGTTTCGTCGTTACCCCACCGATATCCTGAGCCTGCCTTACGAGCCGGCGCGCGGCTGGAAGCCCAGCCAACCCGGGGAGGATGAGTGGGGCTGCGTCTGGGAGAGCAGGGATGATACGGTGGGGCAGGTCAGCGTCCGCCCGCTGGCCGACTGGACAGCGCTCGCATCCTATCAAGCGCCCGATCCGCACGCGCCCGGTCGGCTGGATGCCGTGCTGCGTGTGCGCATGCAGTTGCAGCACATCTATTGCCACGGCAAGTTGGGATTCGCGCTCTTTGAGCGCTGCCATTTCCTGCGAGGCTACGCGGAGCTCATGCAGGATCTCATCCTCGCGCGCGAGCAGATCGAGAAGCTCGCCGATCGGGTGCTGCAGTTCAACCTGGGTATCATTGATCGCTACGCCCAGGCGCCTCTCGGCTGGAAGGTGGACGGCATCTACTTCACCGATGACTGGGGGACGCAGGAGGGGCTGATGATCCGGCCGCAGATGTGGCGGGGGATCTTCAAGCCCCGGTATGCGGCCATGTTCCGGCGCTGTCACGAGCACGAGCTGGATGTGATCTACCATAGCTGCGGCAATATCATGGACATCATCCCCGACTTGATCGAGATCGGCGTGGACGTCCTGCACCCCATTCAGCCCGGGCCGCTCGATCTCAAGGAGGTCAGCAGGCGCTTCCGCGGCCAGGCCTGCTTCATGGGCGGAATAGATACGCGCGGTGTGCTGCGCAATGGTTCGCCCCAGCAGGTGGCAGAGCAGGTGTGCTGGTGCATCGAATACCTGGGGACGCCGCGCGGAGGTTACATCCTGTCGCCATCGACCACGATCCTGGCCGAGGTGCCCCTGGAGAATCTGCGCGCCATGCTCCAGGCCGCAGCGGAATACGGCTATTGAGGAGTTGGGCGCGCTGTCAGAAAGTGATCCTGTAAACACGAGGTAGGCGAAATGTCGGCAAACGCTTTCCAACGGCATCCGGCCAACCCGGTCATCCCGGTCGTCCCCAACACCTGGCGGAACTACGTGACCGCCAATGTGGATATCCTGCGGTGGCGAGATGAGTGGCGGCTCTATTTTCGCGGCAACCACAAGGACGGCAACGGTGTCGTCCATGCCCAGATCGGTTTGCTGACCTGTCCGCTGGACAGGTTCGATGGCGTGACCTGGACGGAGTATCCGGGCAATCCGGTGAC
>VGYL01001036.1 GCA_016872975.1 Planctomycetota bacterium | reverse complement strand
GCGAACGATCCCCTCGCCCGCCAGCAGCGCCAGCAAGGTGGCGCAGACCGCGAGGGCCGGCCGGGCCAGCTTGCCCAGAAACGCGCGGGATCGCGGCGGTGACGGCATGTTGCGGGGCCCCGGTTCTCTGCGCCATCGGTCGTCGGTCAGGCTGACCGCCAGCCTGAGGTCCACCGACGGTCAGCGATTGTAGCGGCAAAGGCCCGGCTCCGCAAGGCAGTCAACACGCGGCCCTGTGGAAGAAGATTCGAATTGATCTCTCCGCGTTCGCGGTGTCGAAGCACGAAATCCGAAACACACCGCGCCAGCGGGGAGATCAATCCCAAAGGGAAGAAAATCCTAAACGGGCAGAGCCCGGTCCGTGGTTTCGGTCATTCGAATTTGGAATCTTGAACTTGTTTCGGGTTTCGGATTTCGATATTCGAGGCTTCTTCTTTGTCTGCTGGGCCGAGGAGATTCCGGTCGCTTCCGCGACAAGCCCATTGCAGTTCCCGCACGGTTTGGGTAGAATATAGGACGTGCCGCTGATTCATGCAGAAAGGAGGTGTGTCGGGCAGACAATCTGAGCGTCTCCGTCATGGGGCCCGTCGCCCGGGTCTCAATCCGCGGCACCAGACCAACGCCTTTTCCGGACCAACGGGGACACGTGTTCGAAGTGTAACCGGAGGGAGATGACGACCACCAACGTGTAGGAGGACGACGCATGGGCAAGCAACTGCAAAGCAAAAAGAGAAAGGTAAAAAGGACCAGCAACCATTTTTCCTTTTCCCTGTTTCTGATGGCAGGGATCCTCGCCGGCTCTGTCACGGCTCAGTCCCTGGTCCCGATCGATCCGGCCACGGTGACCGATGGCCATGTCTACCTGATGGAGAACGTCGGCGTCAATGTGCCGGACGACTCGGCGAACAACAACCACGGCACCTTCGTCGGCAGCCCGCAAGTGGTCGATGGCCTCAACGGCAAGGCGTTGAGATTCAACGGCACCAGCGACGGGGTCGTGCTGCCGAATGCGGCCACGATCAACACGAGCACCCACCAGAACAAGACGATCATGGCGGTGTTCAAGTGCGCCGACGTCAGCAAGTCGGCAAAACAGTGCGTATTTGAGGAAGGCGGCAGCACCCGCGGGCTGAATATCTATGTCCATCAGGGTCTGGTCTATGCCGGCGGATGGAACGCGGCCGACTATACGCCGCAATGGGCAGGGACCTTCCACTCGGCGCCGATCGGCTCCGACGAATGGCACGTTGTAGCAGCGGTCCTGCGCGGCGGAGGCGCCGGCCAGGAGAATGACAAGTTCGAGATGTGGTTGGACGGCAAACTGGTGGCCAAGGGGCCCGGGGGCGAACTGCGGAGCCGCACGAATGCCAATGGGATCGGATATACTACGCAGACGAAGTACCATGACGGCAACGTTACCGGCGCCGCCAGTGGTTACTTCGAGGGTATAGTTGACGAGATCTGGATTCTCAACCGAGCCATGACCAAAGACGAGTTGGCGGCTCTGAGCATGGGGCCCCGCCCGTTCGCATCCGGTCCCAGCCCCAAGAAGGGCGCTCTGTTGGAGGAGACTCTGGCCGTGCTGTCCTGGAAACCCGGCGACTTCGCGGTCTCGCACGATCTGTACCTGGGCACCAGCGCCGAGGAGGTGGCGGCGGCCACGCCCCAGAGCGCCGCGTTCCGGGGCAATCTGACGACCGCCTCCTTTGTGGCCACGGACCTGATCCCGGGGACAACCTACTATTGGCGCGTCGATGAGATCAATCCGGCTGAGCCCAACAGCCCCTGGAAGGGCGAGGTTTGGAGCTTCCGGGTGCGGCCTGTGACCGCCTGGAACCCCACGCCCACCGAGGGGCTCCAGTACGTCGGCCTCAACGAGGTCCTGCGCTGGAATCCGGGTATGGGCGTTGCCTTCCATACGGTCTTCCTCGGCACGAGCTATGACGAGGTCAAGAATGCCGTGGTGGGGATGATGACCGCCGACCCGACCTACAATCCCGGGCCCCTCAAACCCGGCACGACCTACTACTGGCGCGTGGATCAATTCGCGTTCCCGGCGAACGTGACACACAAAGGCGACGTCTGGAGCTTCACCACGGTGCCGGAGATCCCCATCGCCGACCCCGAGCTCGTCGGGTGGTGGACGTTCGATGAAGGGGCGGGCCTGACCGCTGTGGACTGGTCCGGCCAGGGCAATCACGGGACCCTGGTGGGCAACGTACAGCGGGTCGATGGCTACCACGGCCAAGCCCTGCAGTTCGACGGTAACAGCTACGTCAACTGCGGCACGGGGGCCACGCTGAAGATCCGCGACAGGATCACCGTGGCCTGCTGGATCAAGGTGGCCTCCTTCACGCGGAACTGGGAGGCGATCCTGGCCATGGGCGACGACTCCTACCGCATGAGCCGCTCGGCGACCACCGGCAATTCCATCCATTTCGGCTGCAACGGGCCCACCGGCGGCAACCTGGACGCGGTCACGACGGTGACCGACAACAAGTGGCACCACGTGGCGCTCGTGTATGACGGCGCCAACAAGATCATCTACCTCGACGGCGTCGAGGATGCCCGCGTGGCCTCCACCGGTCAGATCAACGTGAGCGCTTACGCGCTGTACATCGGCGCCAACTCGCAACAGGCCGGTCGGGGTCTGGCGGGTCTGGTGGATGACGTGCGGATCTACAGCC
>VGYL01001035.1 GCA_016872975.1 Planctomycetota bacterium | reverse complement strand
GATATCTGGTCTGCGGATCGCGACGCTATGCCGCGCCAGTTCTCGGATCAGTTCGCCATCTGGCATGGCGGTTGGGTCGTATGTCCTGCCAGCGCCGCCAGGTTCGAGGCAGAGGCGTCCCCCTACGCGGTGCAGGCATACCACGTTGACGCCTGGGCGGTCGCCGCGGGTCAATGCTTGAAACGTTTTGTGGACTCGCGGGTCATCTTCCTCCAGGCCGATATTCTCTCCCAAGAGCAAGGACTCGTCTTTCGGTTTGCCGACCAATTGCTTATCGGCGTCAAATTGATCGGTGCGCTCAGCTGCAGCCATTTTGCCTTTTGCCATCGTCAGTTTTGCAGCCATCGCCGATGAAATGTCAGGGATAACAGCATCGCCGTACACCTGCTCGATCAACTCGGCTACATCTTCAGGGATACGGATGGTTCGGTCTGTGCGCGCCCGCAGCGCCAGCCAGGAGCGCAACAGCACGAACTCTTCGTACACCAGGACATCACTGCGCTCAAACTGCGGCGCATCGTCCACGATCTCCGGCAAGGCGACCAGCAGGCGATGGGGATGTCGCCGCGTCGCTGCATTGGCGCTGTGACGGTGCAAACGACCTGCCCGCTGCAGGAGCAGATCGGCCGGCGCATGGTCGCTGATCATCACGTCGAAGTCCAGATCCAGGCTTTGCTCGATCACCTGGGTCGCGATCACGATGGCCTTCTGAGGCCGGTCGGGATTGGGTTGGCGCTTGTCCTGCAGATTGGGGCCAAACTTACCCAGCACACGGGTCTCGATTCCTTCACGCCAGGCCAGCGGGAAGCGGGCGTGAAAGAGTATCAAGTTGTCGGAGCCGCACTGTTTCAGTTCTTCGTCGTCACAGATGGCCTGATAGACCTGCTGTGCGCGTTTCACCGTGGTGCAGATCACCGCGGCGCAGCCTCCCTGTCGCAGTTCGACCTTGAGCCGTTGAACGATCGCATCCGGCTCGCGCGGCATCCAATCGAAGGCGAGTTTTCTCGTTTCCAAGATTGGTAGTTTAATGGCTTGCGGCTTGCCTTTAGCCCCGACCCACGTCAATCTCGGGTAGCGCACCGTGGGGGAGGATGACGCACCCCAGGCTGCCAGTAACCGTGATCGTGTCTTCTCAGGCAGGGTCGCAGACAGGACGATCGCCGAAGCCCCAACGACCCGCAGCCAACGGAGCAGGTGCTCAAACAAGACCGACATGTAAGCATCGTAGGCATGCACCTCATCAAAGATCACAACCTTGTGGCTCAAGCCAAGTAGCCGAACGAAGAAGTGCTTGGTTTGCAGAATGCTCATCAACGCCTGATCCACCGTGCCGACGCCGAATGGTGCCAGCAGACTTTTCTTGCGCGGCAGGAACCACGCCTCCGCCGCGGCGCGATCACCCTGCTTATCCAGTTCTTCGACCGTTGCCGTCGGCTTCGGTATCTGCTGAAGCAAAGCCTGACTGTGGACAAGCAAGGGCTTGATGGTTTCGCCGTGTTGGCGGCTCAGGAAGCGTTCCACGCGACCGAACATCTGATTGCTGGTGGCTGTGGTAGGCATGGCGATGTATAAACCGGCGAAGTCGCTGCTCTGCGCCCAAGCAGCGTAGGTCGCCAGGGCTGCTTCGGTCTTGCCGATGCCCATCGGGGCTTCGATAATGGCAAGAGCCGGCAGTGGAGCCGATTGCACCTCCTTGATAACGTCCTCCTGGAAACGGTTGGGGGTGAAGCGAAACGCTTCAAAGAAATCGAACCCCGCGGCTGATGGCGCAGCGCGCCAGTCAGCTTGATTCAACGCCGCGTATGCACTATTGCTTGCGCGTTCAGCATACCTCTCCAGAGGCACAAATCCGCTTTCAAGGTGGAAATGCTTCTCATCCGAGCCGAGCCAGTCGGCCACCGAAACGATGCCGGAGATCAGCGTCAAAGCGGCGTTCTGGCGCGTCGGGTCTGCATCGCAAGCGGTAAGCATCGGCGGCTTGAAGAAACTCACCATTTCATTCATGAGGGCTTTTCGGATCACCCCCCATGCCGCGCCGCCCTTGTCCTGGCTTCTCAGGTGCGCACTGTTCTGCAGTTCAGAGGTAGGCCACGCGCCGTGATGCCCACCAACAGCCTGAGCCACCAACACTGCCAACTCAGGCGGAAGTCCAGCGACCTCCATCAACAACTGCTCACTGTCCAGCGCCCAGGTTGAAACTACCTCGTGGCGGGCGTGTTTCTCGCCGGCAGCACGCTTCGGCAGTTGCAGTCCTCCGCTTTCGAGTTCACGGCCAACTCGATCTCGTATTGCTTGTGGTAAGCTGGGGTGATCCTGAAAGGCCGGGCTGGCCTTGCCGAGGTCATGCGCGCTCGCGATGAATGCAACGGCGCGTCCAGCGTGTTCGATATCCAGACCGAGCCAATCCGCAATTTGTTGCTTCATGGGCGCGTTCAACACCTCATCCCATAGCAGTTTGGCCGTGATACCCACATCAGTCATGTGGTAGATCAAACGGTGAATATGACCTGTTTTGCGATCAGTTTTGGCCCATAGTAGCCAGGGTTGGGGTAAAACGTCTTCTATCATGCCATTTCTCCAAAGTCCCTCTGCCCGCAACAGATTTTTGTCCGCAGTTCATACTGATGATAGGATAACGTCTGGCGTTGCCAAATCATTGCCATCGTTCGACGGAGGGCGCCATGACAA
>VGYL01001034.1 GCA_016872975.1 Planctomycetota bacterium | reverse complement strand
ATGGGCAGTGAAGACGATTAGCGATGAGCTGAAGGACCTGTTCGTCCCGACCGACCGCCGCAAGACGGTAAAGCTCGATCCAGAGGAGATCGAGGCCATCGTTGCCGGCCGGGGTGCGCCCACGCGTAAGCTGGTTGAGACCGAGATGGAGGATCGGATTCGCCGCGCCATCCAACGCGCCAATGACGTTGTGCGCGACATCGCCCGCGCGAAACCGGATGAGGCTGGCGACACCGGCACGACGGTCACGATGGCAGTGGTCAAAGGTGACGTGGCCTACATCGCCAACGTCGGCGACAGTCGCGCCTATCTGCTCCGCGACGGCCAGCTCAAGCCGATCACGCAGGATCATTCGATCGTCGCCAGCCTGGTCAAAGCCGGCATGATCCAGCCCGAAGAGGTCTACACCCACCCGCAGCGCAACCTGATCTTCCGGTCATTGGGCGCCAAGCCAGAGGTCGAGGTGGATGTCTTCCGCCAGGAGGTGCACGCGGGCGACCGGCTGCTGCTCTGCTCCGATGGGCTGTGGGAGATGGTGCGCGATCCTGAGATGGCGCAGATCCTCGAAGAGGCGGCTGGCCCGAAGGCTGCCTGCCAGCGACTGATAGATGTAGCCAACGATAATGGTGGCCAGGACAACGTCGCTGCCGTCGTCGTGTGGATCGAGTGATCCGTGGTCCGGCGGCGGTGAGCGCCAAGGGGCAATGAGTCATGACGGGGATGGCTTCTACCTTCAACCAGGGTCGTTACCAGGTTCAGCGTCTGCTGGGCAAGGGAGGCATGGGCGCGGTCTACCTGGCGCGCGACGACAAGTTCGGCAATCTGGTCGCGATCAAGGAGAACCTGGATGTCTCGGCCGGCGCCCGCCAGCAATTCGAGTTCGAGGCGCGTATTCTGGCAAACCTGAGCCATCCCTGTTTGCCCCACGTCTTTGACTCCTTCGTCGAGCCCTCGGGCAGGCAATATCTGGTGATGGAGTACATCGGAGGCGATGACCTGGAGGAGTTGCTGGGCAAGCGCGGCTCCTTGTCCGAAGCAGACGTGATCGCCTGGGCGCGGGACATCTGCGCCGCGCTGACGCACATGCACGGTCGCAAGCCCGACCCGGTGATCCACCGGGACATCAAGCCGGCCAACATCAAGATCACGCCGGGCGGTCAGGCAAAGCTGGTGGACTTCGGCATCGCTAAGGAGTTCCGCGCTGGTCAGAAGACGGTCAATGCGGCCAGAGCCGCCACGAGCGGATATTCGCCTCCCGAGCAGTATGGCCTGGGCACGGATGCCCGCTCCGACATCTATGCGCTGGGCGCAACCATGTACCACCTGCTGACGGGACAGGTGCCCCCAGACTCGATCGCGATCATGCCGTCCAGACCGCTGGAACCGCCGCGGCGGCTCAATCCCGGTCTCTCCCAACAAGTCGAGCAGGTGATCCTGAAGGCCATGGCGCTCAACCCCAGCCAGCGGTTCCAGGCCGCAGCCGACATGGACCAGGCGCTGGCAGCCATCGCAGGCAGCGCGAGCTCCTGTCCGCAGTGCGGAAACAGCAACCGCAGGGGTGCGAAATTCTGCTCTGCGTGCGGAAAGAGCCTGGTTGGTGGAACGCCGCCAGCCGCAGGAGCGACGCCTTGCGTGAACTGCGGACTGCTCAACCGTGCGGCGGCGCGCATGTGCGCCGGTTGTGGGCAACCGTTGACTGCCCAGAAACCGGCACCTGTGCAGGTCAGCCCGGCGATTCCCGCGGCGCCGCGCACATCCGAGCACAGGATCGCAGCATGGACGCTGTTGGGCCTGGGTGTGGTCAGCCTGCTTGCGTTCTGGTTATGGCCTGGGGCCTGGCTGATGGGCGGGGCCGCCACGGCCGCCGGCGTGGCGGCAGCCGTGTTGGCTATGATCGCAGCTCGTGATCTGCTCGAGTTGGGCGGCAGCTACCGATATGCATTGCCCTCCTACTTGCTATTCCTGATGGGGAGCCAGCAGCGAGGGCGGCGCCTTGGCATCCTGGCCGCGTGCATACTCGCGCTGCTGTTCATCGGTCAGGCATGGACGATCCTGCCGCTGTTGCCGGTCGCCATAGCGGTCTACATCGCCAGCATACTGACCAGCCGCGAGGCGATTTTAGCTTGCGGAGGGCGCTACGATCGGCCAGCCGGCGCGACGCTGCTCGGCTGGGGCCTGGTCTTTTCAGGCATCGGGACCTTGCCAGGCATCGGCCTGCTGATTCCGCAGCCTTGGGCGCGGCGTGGAGCCATGGCTGCGCTGATCGTCCTGGCCGCGCTGGGCAGCCTGGCCGTAGTTGCGACCGTGTTATGGGGTTTCGCAGCTCCGGCCAACAGCACCCCTCTGGCCCGCGAGGTCGCGTTCTCATTGCTGGGCGGCGCGGCCATGCGCAGTGTCAGTCTGGCGGCCATCTGCTATGCGCTCGTGTTGATCGCCGCGAGTCTCATGGGCATCAGGTATCTACATCGATCAGGCCCGACCCTGGTCGCCACGGCGGCCTCGGTGCAACGGGAGGTGAGTGCGGCGGCCTGGATGCTACTGGGCCTCGGTCTGTTTCTCTTGACGGCGCCCTACACCATCTGGACATCCGGCCGGTGGGGGCTTGTCCCGCGGGAGCTGGTGATCATGACGGGCTTGCTGTGCTTGGTCGCCGCGCGCGACCTGGCGCAGTGGTTCCAGGCCCAGAGTC
>VGYL01001033.1 GCA_016872975.1 Planctomycetota bacterium | reverse complement strand
GACGCCGCCGCCGATGAAGCCGAGCGGGTAGCCGCGGTCGTGCACGAGGCGGTAGACCTTCTTGGCGACGACCATGCCCGCCTGGTAGAGGATGTCCGGGTTGATCTCGATTCCCTGGGCCGCGACTTCCTGGTGGAGCCATTCATCGTAGATGCCCGTGATGAGCGAGTAGTACATGATCGGATACGTCTTGGTCTTGGCCGTGATCTGGCGGTACATCTCGCAGACGTCGATGACCTGGCTCAGGCCCATGATCTCCGTCGCGTTCAGCGGCGTGTTCTCCTCGATCAGGACGCCCATCGCCTCCAGACCCGCCTTCGTCGCGGGGATCTTGATCATGACGTTCGGGCTCATCGCGCGGTTCTTGCGGCCCTCGTCGATGATGACCTGCGGGTCTTCTTCGTGGATCGGGTCGCCCTGGATGCTGACGTACCCGTGCCGGCCGTTCGTGCGGTTGTAGACGGTCATGAACCGCTCGGCCACCCGTTTGACGAGCTTGCGCTGCAGGATGCACTCGACCTCGTTGTCGTCGGCGCTTTCCTTGAGCGTCTCATCCAGCAGGGCCAGGGCGTGGTCCTTGCCCGTCTCATGGGTCAGCATTTTCCAGGTATAGGACGGATTCTGCGTGCAGCCCATCGCCCCGGCGGCGATCGCCAGGTCCGCCTCCTCGGGCGTGACGTTGTTGATCCACATCTTGGTCGGCGTCAAGGTCGCGACGCGATGAAAGTAGTCCTGTTTCATGTCTGTTCCTTTCTGTAGGGTGGGGCTTGCCCCACCGGTTCTTCCTCACAATGTGGGTCGCGGTGGGGCAAGCCCCACCCTACCAGGCTCATTCCTCAACCGCGAAGGCCCGCACGGGCGCGCCGTCGCCGCCGGCGATTTTCAAGGGGAAGGCCATGAACGTTACCTTCTGGCAACGAATCTGGTCGAGATTGGCCAGCCCCTCGACGATGATGACGCCTCCCTGGAGCAGGACCCGGTGTACGGCGGTCAATTCCTCGGCGTTATTGACATCAGCCACGGAGGGCGGCTCGACGCCGAGAATTCGTATCTTCTTCGCGACACACCATTGGGCCAGTTCCAGACTGACCCGCGGCAACTCGTCCCGATAGGACGGCTCGTGGGCCTGTTTGCTCCAGCCGGTCCGCAGGAGCAGGCCGTCGCCTTCCCGAACCTTGTCCGCCGTCTGCCCGAGATCGGCCACGCGGATCGAGGTGCGTTCGTAGGGTGGGGCTTGCCCCACCGATTCCTGTAATGCGGATTGCGGTGGGGCAAGCCCCACCCTACAGACGGGATCGACCACCCACGCCGGCCCCATGCATCGCTCCAGCGGGATCTGGTCGATGGTCTGGTCGGAGACGGCGAAATGGGTCGGAGCGTCCATGTGGGTGCCGCAGTGGGAGTACAGATGCAGCGTCGTGGCGTTCCAACCGTCCTTTTCCAGCGTCTTGGCGGGCTCGATGGCCACACCCCGCAGGCCGGGTTCGAGAGGTAGTGTCAAATCGATAATCCGCGGCATATTCTGATCGCCGATTGATGATGGATAATGGATAATTGCCCTAAGCGGAGCAACAGGGTCGTCATAGACAGCTCCGGACTCCTCTTCAATAGTCAATAATCAATAGTCCTTAATCAATCCCACGATATGGCTGCCGACCTCGGCCGTCCTGGCCTTGCCGCCCAGGTCCACCGTCAGGACGCCGTCTTGCGTCGTCTTCTCGATGGCGCGGACGATCAGATCGCCGGCCTCTTTCTCGCCCAGGTGCTCCAGCATCAGGGCGCCGGACCAGATCGCGCCGATGGGATTGGCGATCCCTTTGCCCGCGATGTCCGGGGCCGAGCCGTGGATCGGCTCGAACATGGACGGATGCTCTTTCTCCGGGTTGATGTTGCCGCTGGGGCCGAGACCCAGGCTGCCCATGATCGCCCCGCCCAGGTCGCTCAGGATGTCGCCGATGAAGTTGGTCGTCAGGATGACGTCGAAATACTCCGGGTGGAGGACGAAATTCGCGGCGGCGTTGTCCACGTACATCTTGCGGTACGTCACGTCGGGGTACGAGCGGCTCACCTCCCCGATCGCCCGGTCCCAAAAGGCCAGGGAGTGAATGAGCGTGTTGGACTTGGTGATGCTGGTCACCCTTCGACGGCGGCGCTGGGCGAGCCGGAAGGAGTAGTGAGCGATGCGCTCGATGCCCTGGCGGGTGAAGACGCTCGTATCCATGGCGAACCCCTCGGGCGCCTCCGGACGGACGAAGCCGCCCACCTGGACGAATTCGCCCTCGGTGTTTTCCCGGATCACGACGAAGTCGATCTCAGCGGCGGTCTTGTTTCGCAGGGGACTCTGAATCCCCGGCAGCAGGCGGGTCGGCCGGTAGTTCACGTATTGGTGGAAGCTCTTGCGGAGGTGGAACGTGAAGAGCTTGGCCGGCAGCGTGTCGTCCACGTCCGGCAGGCCGACCGCCCCGAAGTAGATCGCGTCGAACTTCCGCAGAACGTCCAGCCCATCATCCGGAAGGAACTTGCCTGTCTTCTGATAGTAGGCGGCCCCATACGGGAAGGTCTCGGTCGCGAGCTTGAAGCCCAATCGCTCGGCGGCCGCCTGGAGCACCTGCACGCCCACGGGAACGATCTCCCAGCCGATGCCATCGCCGGGGACCACTGCAATGCGATATTCACGTGTCATAAGCGGA
>VGYL01001032.1 GCA_016872975.1 Planctomycetota bacterium | reverse complement strand
TTTCTTTCCGCAACAGGAACTAGTTCAGCAGGTTGAACGGGATAATATGGCTCAGTCGCGTGAGCAGGACGATCTTGAACCCGTGCCGGGCTACCGCGTGATCGATCGCACGGAACGTCGCGCTGCCGGCCACCCGGCGCGCCACCCAGCCGCGCGCCATGGTCCGTCCCACCAGGAAGGCGGCACACGCTCCCAACGTGTTGCCGATCCAGACGATGAGAAAGCCGAGAGGTACGCCGTACAGGAAACCAACGCCGACAGTCAGAGGCGAGCCCGGCAAGAGCAGCACCCCGGTAACGACGTACAACACCGTCAGCACGAGGGGACCCCAGGGCCCCAGTTGTCTCACCCAATCGAGGGCACGTTCAAGCCAATCCCCGACCGGCAGGTGCAGGACCAGAACCAGCACTGCCACGATCAGCAGACCGAGAATGATCAGTATCGACCGTTTGCCCATCTCTTTGTCCGGTGGTTTTTACCCCTGTGTACGTTTCTCAGGGCCGGGACAGATGGGCTGTTTCCCGGAAATTCCAAAAAGGAACCCCGGACCACGATCCGGCAGGCGGAACTGCTACTGCTTATGTCATTGCGAGGAGCGCAGCGACGAAGCAATCTCCTCCCGTCCGCCGCAGGACCTCCGAAACGCAGTACTATACTCCCTTGGGCACCGCCCAATGGCCCTGACGGTAGCTGCGGCGGACAAGGCGGTTGGCCTCTTCGTCGCCGCTGATCCGCTCGGCGGCCGGATCGAAGTGCAGCACCCGGCCTGCCCGCGTGGCGATATTGCCCAAATGGGCGAGCGCGGAGGACTGATGGCCGATCTCGATATCGGCGTTGGGACGCCGGCCGCTCTTGATGCAATCGAGGAAATCGCGGTGGTGCGGCAGGCTCTCCAGCCGGGCGCTGACGGTCTCCCCGGGCTTGTTGCGCGGGCCGAACAGTTGCCAGCCCGACTGCTTGCCCAGGATCATCATCCCCTGTGTGCCGTAGAATGCGTTGCCGTTCTCGTGGCCCTCCTGGACGTACGGGGACCAGATCCGCTGCTCATAGATCAACTGCCTCTTCTTCGCTCCCTCCCCGGCGTACTCGAAGATCACGGTCTGCGTATCGGGGAATTGCTGATCGTCGTCGAAGAAGTACTTGCCGCCGAGGGCCGTGATGGTCGTCGGATGCGTCTGAACCCCGAGGCCCCAGCGGCCGACGTCGATATCGTGCACCCCGTCATTGCCAATATCGCCGGTGCCGAAGGCGTACCACCAACGCCAGATGCCCGGCAGCAGGTTGGCCTGGTACGGGACCATCGGCGCCGGGCCGACCCACAGGTCGAAATCGAGATGGGCCGGCGGCTCGGAAGGCTGGGCCCGGCCGATGTTCCTGCGAAGCTGGCTGTTCCAGACCTTGGCCACGAGCACCTCGCCGATCGCGCCGCCGTGCAGCAGCTCCATGGCGCGCCGCACGTGCTCGGCACTGCGGGTCTGGGTGCCCACCTGCACCACCCGGTTGTTCCGCCGCGCGGCCTCCACCATCAGCCGGCCCTCGCGGATATTGTGGGCGCAGGGCTTCTCGACGTAGACGTGCTTGCCGGCTTCGCAGGCCAGGATCGTTGCCGGCGCGTGCCAGTGGTCCGGCGTGGCGACGATCACGGCATCCACGCTGCGGTCGTCGAAGATCCGCCGCAGGTCTTTCTGGGCCTGCGGGGCCTTGCCGGTGGCGCTCTCGACCGCCTTGGCCGCGGCGCTCATGCGGTTGGCATCCGCATCGCAGACGTAGGCCACCGCGACATCCTTCTGGGCGGCAAACGATTTGAGCAGGCCGGACCCGTGCCCGCCCGGGCCAATCATGCCGAGGATGATCCGGTCATTGGCCCCGGCCGCGCGGGCCTTGGGCAGCCCCATCGCGGCGGCGCCGGCTCCTTTCAGGAACTGGCGTCGATTTGTGTGGGGTGTGCATCCCCTCTCGGTTCTCCCCTGATCCATACAATCCTTCGCTCCTTTCCGCCCACGGGCGTCTCACACCTCTGGTTCAACGGCGTCGCCGGCGCGGGGCACAACGCGGCTGCTCCCGTGCCGGTGCCAATCTCCACCTGCGACCGGTATTGTAGCCCCGCACCCCGCCGAATTCAACAGACAGTGGCCCCCTCATCGGTGCCGTACCGGCCCTCATCGTGCACGCACCAGGCTGCTAGTACCGCGTTTCACAAGTACCGCGACTATGGTGAGGTTGCTTCGTCGCTGCGCTCCTCGCAATGACATGATTGCCGCGCTCGGCGAGCCTCGCTCGCAATGACATAGGGCGCCCAGATATGTCATTGCGAGGAGCTTCAGCGACGAAGCAATCTCTACCCTAGCGCGGCCTTCGGCCGCAACCAAAAAGATGTCCGAATGTGTGGTAGAAGTTCCTGACAAAGACTCTATAGTCTCAGGACTTGCGAAATGTCGTACTAGATAGAGCACACCCGAAATCCCAACCACCACACCGCGAACAAGGGGAGATCCATCCCAATGTCCAAAAACCAATCTCTCCCCGCGGCGCAGGCGTTTTGAGCCTTGGTGCTTTGAATTTGTTTTTGTTGGACTAAACCGCTTCGCGGTAGGATGACCCGTGGTTAGCCCGGTTCAGTAGAGCATGTTTTTCCCCCACAGGTTCTTCGATATGCTCCATGCCAGATGCCCCGCAGGTGGGTGTCACAAATCG
>VGYL01001031.1 GCA_016872975.1 Planctomycetota bacterium | reverse complement strand
CGGACACGCCGGCGGCCGTGGCCGAAGAGTAGTACGGGCTGGGGGGATTATCCTGGGATCACGGCGGGCGAGCACGCCTGCTCGCCCCGCACTTGATCCGCTTACGCTTCGTTACGCGAAGGCATCACAAGTGTCGATGGAACCGTAGTGGTACTCCCTGCGCGCCGCGAACAGCAGGCGCAAACCCCGACCGGCATGCTCGAAGGCGTCGTCTACCGCGCCAGGTAGATGACGATCCCTGCCAGGGTGCAGATGGCGGCGGCGCAGACGCTCAGGGCGATCGCGAGGACCCAGGCGTAGCGCTGGTTGAGCTTGGTGACCACGTACTTGAGGTGGCGGTCGCTGGCGGCGAAGGTCTTGCTCATCTGGGCGATGCCTTGCGTGTTGCCGGCAGTGTTGTGATTGAGCCGGTCCAGCGTGTCGCGGAATTTCACGAAGCTGCCGGCCAGTTGGACATCGGCATCGGCCGCCGCGGCCAGTTGATGATTGATCAGGTGCAGGGTCTCGGTCTGCCGCGACGTTTCGGCGGGGATCTTGCTCACCGTCTCGAGGAATTGATGGTCCTTGGCGGCGGTGGTGCGGAGTTGTTCGAGAAGCTGGGTCGTCAGCCGTTTCTGGTTCTCGACCGCCGACGGGAGGCTCTCCAGCAGTTGCGGAAGCTGCCGGACGCGGCCCATAAGTTCTTGATGCTGCGAGACTTGCTGATTCAGGTGGTCGTTGATCTGCTGGAGCTGGTCGATCAGGCGGTTGAAACCGTCCTGGAGTCTCTCCACGGATTCCCGCCGATCCAGGGTCGTGACGGAATTGACCACGACCGGCCCATGGGACGTGCGGACGGAGCTGGTGTCCTCGAAATCCTCCTCGGGTTCCAACGCCATCGTCAACAGCCCTTCGCTGTTGAGGATCGGCGCACAGTGGCCGGCGCGCTCATACCGGCGCGAACGCAGCCAGTTGCTGGTTCCAGTCAGAATCTGCCGTAGCGTCATCCTGTCGATACCTTTCAAAGAACACCCCCGCCGCCGGGGCCGGACGCGCATCGTCCGGTATTCCTATCATCGGATTTCGGGCGATTTTCGCTTGAGTGAAACCGGGCCCCCGGTAGAATCGGGGACCGGGCCCGGGGCACACGGATCGGCGTCGGCGCTGGTGGACATCATGGACGAAGTGGACATGATGGACGCCCACGCAGGCGCGGTTTGTCCATCGTGTCCATGCTGTCCACCCTGTCCACAAAGTCCACCGGGCCCACGGGAAGGAGAAAGAACGTGAAGCTGTTGACCTACCATCGTGGCGATGCCGTATCCTGCGGCATCTTGACCGATCGCGGCATCGTGGACATCCCCTCCGCGTGGCCGGGCCCGAATCCGCCGGCGAGCGTCAAAGATCTCCTGGAGCGGGACCTGCTCGCGGGAGAGCAGTTCCAGCGGCTCGCCGTATCCCCCGGGAAGACGACCCCGCTGGATGCCGTCAAGCTGCTGGCTCCGATCCCCCGGCCGGGCAAGGTCCTCGCCCTGGCGGGCAACTACAGCGAGCACATCAAAGAGGCCTCCGTCCATCACGGCTACCAGCTTGGCCTGTCGGACTCGCCCCGCCAGACGACGGTGCCGCGCCCGTTCCTGATGCCGGCGACCTGCGTCCTGGACCCCGGCGCGACGATCCCCTGGCCGGCCTACAGCCGCGAGATCGATTACGAGCTCGAGCTGGGGGTCGTGGTCGGCAAGACCGCCCGGCGCATCCAGGCCGCTGAAGCGCCAAGCTGCATCGCCGGCTATACGATCGCCAACGATGTCTCCGCCCGCAGTGTGACGTTCTCGAAGGACCGCCAGAAACGGCCCTGGGACGAATTTTACGACTGGCTCAACGGCAAGTGGGCCGACGGCTTCTGCCCCCTGGGGCCGTATTTGGTCACGGCGGACGAAATCGCCGACGTGCAGAATCTCAAAATGGTCCTCAAAGTCAACGATGAGGTCCGCCAGAACGCCAATACCGCGCAAATGATCTACTCAGTCGCCGAGATCGTCTCGTTCCTGAGCCACATTACGACTCTGGAGCCCGGCGACGTCATTTGCACGGGCACGCCCTCCGGCGTCGGCGTCGCGACCCGCAATTTCCTGAAGGCCGGCGACCGGATCGAGTGCAACATCGAGGGCCTCGGCACGCTGACCAACACCCTCGGCCCGCGCCCGGAACAATTCTACGAGCCGCTGGCCGGAACGCCCTGAAGTGTCGTAGCATGGGCGTCCCGCCCGTGAGTAGCATGGGCGTCCCGCCCATGAATCTTCGATCACGGGCAGGATGCCCGTCCCACGATGCCCTCACGGGCACACTACGAACCTGGAGGTACGATATGTCGGGCCAACTGGATCGTCGCGACTTTCTGAAGAAATCGCTGGCCGGCACCGCCGCCGGGGCGGTGACGTTGAGCCTGGAGGAGCAGATTCTCCTGGCCCAGTTGCAGAAGAAGCCGGCGTCCCATGTCGCGGGCATCCTGCCCGCGAATCGAGGGCAGGACTCCCTCGACACGAGCGGCACGGCGGGCAGCCTACCCACAGGACAACTCGGCAAGCTGAAGGTCACGCGTCTGATCGTCGGCGGCAATCTGACCAGCGGCAACGCGCACAGCCGGGACCTGATCTACGTCTCCGGCCTGCTGCGCCAGTACTTCACCGATGAGAAGATCTTCGAGACCTGGACCTTGT
>VGYL01001030.1 GCA_016872975.1 Planctomycetota bacterium | reverse complement strand
TTCAAGATCTGGGAGCAGGTCTTCGGCGGCGCGGATCGTCTGGTCCGCGTCCTGGCCGCTCAGAGTGCCAACCCCTGGACCAGCCGGCAGGGGGTGAGCTTCGAAGATGCGCACAAGCACGCCGACGTGCTCGGTATTGCCCCTTACTTCGGCAACGCCCTCGGCGATCCCAAGCGACAGGAGGAGGTCGCCCGGATGACGGTCGAGCAGGTGCTCGACAAGTGCGCCGAGTACATCGCCGCGGGCAATAAGACGATCGCCGAGCAGGCCGGCATCGCGCGGGAGCATGGCCTGCGGCTGGTCGCGTATGAGGCGGGCCAGCATCTCGTCGGCCACGGCGGGGCCGAGAACAACAAGCCGCTGGAGGATCTCTTCCACGCCGCCAACCGTCACCCGCGCATGAAGGATCTCTACCTTGAGTATCTGGCGGGCTGGAAGGCCCACGGCGGCACCCTGGCCGTGATCTTCTCCTCCATGGGCACCTGGTCCAAATGGGGCTCCTGGGGCGTGATGGAATACCACGGCCAGCCTATGCACGAGGCGCCCAAGTACGAGGCTGTCATCCAATTCCTTCAGGCAAATCCGAGGTGGTGGTAAATGGACAAGGACCGAATGGACGAGCTGGCGGGAGATCCGCGATTTATCCCGGGTATCTACAATTACTGCGACCGGTGGTGCGAGCGGTGCGCGTTCACCTTCCGTTGCATGAACTACGCGCTCGCTCAAGAGGAGGAGACCGACGCCGCCGCGTCGCGCGACCTCAGGAACAAGGCTTTCTGGGACCGGCTAGACGAGGTCTTCGAAACCACGCGGGAGTTGATCGAGGAAGAGGCCGAAGAGGCGGATTTCGACTTGGATGAGGAGGAACTCCAAGAGAGCATGCGAGAGCAGCAAGAGGTGCACGAAGCGGCCCAAGCCCAGCCGTACAGCCGAACTGCCAGGGCGTACATTGACGTGGTCGACCAGTGGTTCAAGTTGAACGAGGGTCTTGGCGGCGACGAAGGTGACGAGCGGAAGTCGCAGGCCCAAGCCAGCAGCCCGGCCGGCGAGCCGGTCGAGAACACGCCGGGGCTTCATGACTGCCTGGAGGTGATTTGCTGGTACCAGCCTCAGATCTGGGTCAAGCTCTGCCGGGCGGCCAGCGGGACGATCCGCGCCGCGAGCGAGGAGATCGAGTGCTTCCAGGAAGACGCCGACGGCTCGGCCAAGGTTGCGATCCTCGGCATCGAGCGCTCCATGGCGGCCTGGGCGTCTCTGCGACATCGCTTCCCCGACCACGAGGACGCCATTCTCGCGCTGGGTACCCTCAAACGCCTCTTGCGTCAGGTCGAGGCGGCCTTCCCCAACGCCCGGGCCTTCCTTCGACCCGGCTTCGATACCGATGGGACGTAGCCGACCGCGTGATCCGCAGGACCGTTCCGCCTGCGGCTGATCCGTGCGACATCATGACGATTGTTCGAACAACCCCGGTATTTCGACCGTGGGTTTGTGTTCCTGCAGCTCGAGGCCGAGATGCTCGCAGGCCTGGCGGGTGATCTCGCGTCCGCGCTTGGTGCGCCGCACGAAGCCGACTTGCAGCAGGTACGGCTCGACCACGTCTTCGAGCGTATCGCGCTCTTCGCCAAGCGTGGCGGCCAGGGCCTCGATGCCGGCCGGGCCGCCGTTGTAGACGGTCGCCAGGGCCCGCAGGAAGGAGCGGTCCAGCTCGTCCAGGCCGAGCGCGTCGATCTGCTCCATCTTGAGGGCGTTGTCGACGATCTCGGTGCTCAGGACGCCGGAGCCTTTCACCTGGGCGTAGTCGCGGACACGTTTGAGGAGGCGGTTGGCGACGCGGGGCGTGCCGCGGGAGCGGGCGGCGATCAGCTCGAGCGTGCCCTCCTCGAAGACCAGCTTCAGCAACTGCGCGGAGCGGCTGAGGATCTCCGTCAGCTCGCCGGTCGTGTAAAAGTCGAGGTGATAGAGCATGCCGAACCGGCTGCGCAAGGGGGCGCTGAGCAGGCCCGCGCGGGTCGTGGCGCCGATCAGGGTGAACCGTTTGAGCGGGAAGTTGATCGTCTTGGCGTGCAGGCCGCTGTCGACGGTGAAATCGACGCGGAAATCCTCCATCGCCGGATAGATGAACTCCTCGACCGGCGTGCTGAGCCGGTGGATCTCGTCGATGAAGAGCACGTCGCCCACGTTGATGTTGGTGAGCATGCCCATGACGTCGCCGGCCTTGACGAGGGCCGGACCGGAGGAGGACCGAATCCGGGCGCCCATTTCGTTGGCGACGACATTCGCCAGGGTCGTTTTGCCCAGTCCGGGCGGGCCGTAAAAGAGCATGTGCTCCAGCGGCTCGCCCCGCTGCTTGGCCGCCGCGATGGCGATGGACAGCTTTTCCCGGACGTTCTGCTGGCCGATGCATTCGTTCAGGGACCTCGGACGCAGGGATACGTTGAACGTCTCCTCGGCCTCGCTCAATGATTGTGCGCTAATGACTCTACCGATTGCCATATCGGTAGTTTACCTATTCTGCGCACAACTGCAAGGCGAAGGGGAGTTTGAAGTGTGAACTTATCCCGGCGCAGCCGGGATAAGTTCATCGTCAAGACTCATGAGGCGGAACTCCAAACGCTCGTCATAAGGTGATGGGCCATATGCGATTGCCCTGCCGCCGCGTTGTATCCGCTTGACAGCGGGGCCGTGGTTCTGGCAGACTGG
>VGYL01001029.1 GCA_016872975.1 Planctomycetota bacterium | reverse complement strand
GGATAAGCTGGCCACGCTGACGGAATTCCAGCCGCAGCCGGTGCGAGGGGCGTTGCGGCGGAACCTGGCCGCGCTCCAGAGCGCCCTGCTGGCGGCGGAGCTGCTGGATCTGCTGACGGAGGACTATGATCCGCACCCCGTGCTCTTCGATCACTTCCTGGAGTTCCTCCAAGACATCGATGCGGGCAAAGCCGGGCCGGAACGTCGGGATATTATGATTCGGCTGATTCTGTTTCAGCTCACGCTGTTGCATGAGGTGGGTTTGCGGCTCACCCTGCACACGTGCGCCAACTGCAGGAAGCCCTTGGGAGCGGCGAGGGGCGAGATCTACTTCAGCGCGTTGGCCAGTGGGCTGGTCTGCCGCGACTGCGAGATGAGCTTTCCCGACAAGATCCGGCTCAGTCCCAAAGCCGTGTCCTGTCTGACCGACCTCAAGCGGCTCGCCCAAGCCGACCAGGCCACCCTCGACGAAATCGAGCGGCTCCTGCTCCACCACTTCACCCACATCCTCGGCCGCCCCCCCAAGCTGGCCAGGCACGTCTTCGCGACCTGACCGGGGATGCTGTTTGTCAAGACGCCGAGCGAGACTGTTGTAGGTTTCCTGGCCGGGGCCCGACGGTGTTGTCTTTGTCTCACTGGGCTGGTAGACTAACGGCATGAGCCCATCGATCTCCAGGGAAAAGGGATACTCAAAGAAATCCGGAGAATCGTCGAGGCGCATCACGATGAAATCGTCGCGGCATGGCGAAAGCACTTCCGTCAGCGTTGAGAATATCACTCCCGTTGGTATTTGGCTCTTCGTGAACGGAACGGAGTACTTTCTCAGCTATGAGGACTATCCCTACTTCCGGGACCAGACGCTGAGGGCGATACAGAACGTGCAACTGCTTCACGGCTATCATCTCTACTGGCCTCAGTTGGATGTTGACCTGGAGATCGACAATCTCGAGCATCCGGAGAAGTACCCCTTGCGGTTTGCAGGGACGCGGGAGTCCCAAAGCAGGTTGGGCGGACGCACGGCGAGGAAGGCTGGCGGCCGTTAGCCGATCCGCCGTGGACGCGAGTCTTCTTTCCGCGCACGTCAAGCCGCTCGCCCACGGATTCGAGAGCCCGGGCCGGTCACAAGCAGAACCAAGGGATGGCCGTGACGCGCTCGTGCAGTTGCAGCGGGTAATCGCAGAGGCACACGATGTAACCCTGGCCCGGCTGATCGGGATGTTCGTTCAGGAAGGTCAGCACGTGGCGGGCATCCGAGACGGTCGGGTTCTGCGTCCATTTGACTTCAATCGCGGTCAGCGTCTCACCCCGCTCGATGATGTAGTCCACCTCGGCGCCATCGCGGGTCCGCAGGTAGTAGAGCGTTCCCTCGCCGAGATACTGCAGACGCTTCCATAACTCGATCCCCACCCATTGCTCGAAGAGTGGGCCGGGGTTGGCCTGGACCACTTCCTCCGAGGGGGCCAGACCCGCGGCGGCGTTGCGTACGCCCAGGTCGAAGAGCAAGAACTTCGGCGTGGACAAGAGGTTCTTGCGCGGGCTGCGCTTGTAGGCCGGAATTCGAATACCGACGAACATGTCCTCCAGAAGCTGATAGTGACTCTTGACCGTGGTGAGGGCAACGCCTGCCTCCTGCGAAAGCGCCGCGTAATTGAGGACCTGTCCGGACTCCCGGGCCGCCAACTGGAGAAACCGGACGAACGCGGCCCAGTCGCGCAGCCAGGCCTCGCGCTGGACCTCCTCCTCCAAATGCACGGCTACGAACGTCTTGAGCAAGTCCGCGCGGTCCACCCTGGGTGCTGCTACGACACCCGGCAGTGCTCCAAATGCCAGTCGCTCTTCCAGACCCCAGGCGGGAAATGGATTCTCGTGCTTCCGGCCCTGGGGCCACGGGAAGGCCAGTGGACTGGTGGCATGCCAAGGGGGCACCGCCACGGGTGGGTGTTCGGCGAGCGTCAGGGGATAGAGCCGGTGCAAGAAACTCCGCCCCGGCAGAAGATTCGCACCGGTCCTGCGCAGGCGGCGTGCGGAACTGCTGCACAAAATGAAACGCCAGCGAGTCTTGTCGGGATCATACAAGCTTTGCACCGCATCGAACAGGGCAGGCACCATTTGTGCCTCGTCGACAAAGACCATCTGACCGCGGTGTGTGGCTGGCACGCTGCGGCAAGCCTCCATGAACAAGCCCGGATTGCCCGAGAGGCGAGAGCGCACCACGGGATCGGCCAGATCGAAGGTCAATGCATCCTTCGGGAGCATCGAGCGCAGGAGCGTCGACTTTCCGGTCTGGCGAGCACCGAACACCAAATGCACATAGGGCCGCTGGATCTTCTCGCCAAGCAGCCCGGCATACCACCTGTCAAACATGCCCACTATCATAACGCCACAAATCTATTCTTGACACTATATTTATCGCCTAAATATGAAGCAAGGTTTGATTTTTGTGGCCCTCAGCGATTCCGCAGCAGGTCGATCAGCTCGTTGGCGGTCAGGGTGTGGGCGGTGTCGGTGCCGGCGAGGAGGGAGTCGGCCAGGTCGCGCTTGGCGTGGTGGAGCTGGACGATCTTCTCCTCGATCGTGTCGGCGGCGACGAGGCGGTAGATGGTGACCGGGCGGGTCTGGCCGATGCGGTGGGCGCGGTCGGAGGCCTGGTCCTCGACCGCCGGGTTCCACCAGGGGTCCATGTGGATCACGTAGTCGGCGGCC
>VGYL01001028.1 GCA_016872975.1 Planctomycetota bacterium | reverse complement strand
CGCGCCGCGTTCAACGCCGAGAGCCTCGACACACGCGGCAAGGCCCCTCCTATCAGGCAGTTTGCACATAAGCCAAGCCGCCGGCTACCCGCAGATTCTCTCAAGCAACCGGCATTTTCTCGGCAAGGGACTAATAGAGGGTGTTACAGGTTTCCGCGTAACTGATTGGCATTCAGCTAGTTGTGCTTGATTCTTCGGACTGAAAGGAAAAGCCGGACGCAACGGTTTCAAATGGGTAGGCTTCTCTGCCATGAGCAGACTGCCGCTGACAGGCACCGCCGAGTACCTCGCCGTGCTGGATCCGTTCGTCCCAGACCAGTTCATCAACGAGCGATGGAACATGCGCCCAACACGCGGACCGCGCTGGCGGTTCAGTGCCGCCCAACTCTGGCGGGTGCATTTGCTAGCCCTCCTGACCCCGGCACATTCGATAAACCTGCTCGTCGCGCTGCTCCCCGAGCAGCCTGCTTGGCGAGCCTTTGCCCGGCTGCGCCGCCTCCACGAAGTACCCGATGTCCGTATCCTCCATGCGTTTCGCGCCCGGTTGGGCGTGCTGGGGCTGCGGCAAATCAACGACACCCTGCTCCAGCCCCTCATCCAAGAAGCTGCCTTGTGGGAAGGAGCCACCGCCCTGATGGATGCCACCGACTTGCCGGCGGCCTGCAGTGGATTCAAAAAAAAGACACCGGTGCCTACACCGCCGCTCACGCCGCGCTGGGTGGTCGCACGCTCAAAACCGGCCAGAGCCGCTTCTACGTGGGCTACAAGAAACACACCCTCCGCTTGTGGTGGCGTCCGCACCAGCGAGGAGTGTTGCTGGTGCCACTGGTCAGTTGGGTCAGCCCGGCCAACGTGGCCGAGGGCGGCCTGCTGGCCCCAAGCCTGCGTTACTGTGACCGACACTGGTCTTGGTGGCCGCGCTACGTGGTGGCGGACATGGGCTATTTGGCCGCCGAGGGCAAGAAACTCTGCCGGGAACAGTGGCGCGTGGCGGTAGTGACCCACCTGCGCTCGGATATGAAATTGGTTGAGCCCTTCGTCGCTGAGGATCGCGCCGCGTGCCCACAAGGTCAAACCCTGCATTGGCTGGGTTACGAAGTCGGCGACGACCAACACTGGTTTGGCGTGACCGACCCGGAGGCGTTGTGCCCCCGGTGTTGGCAGGCGAGCCAATGCCCGCGCCAGTTCGCTTATGCACCGGCCACGCATGAAACCCTTCTGGGTCTGTTGCCGCTCAACACCCGGACCGCGCAACGATTGTTGCAGCAAGCACGACCGTGGATCGAGCCGGCCCAATCGTATGAAAAGAACCAACTGGGCCTGGCGCAGATGTTCTTGAACAGCCTGAGGTTCACTTGGTACATGAGTCTGTTGGCCGATGCGGCGGGGCTGCTTCGTGCTCACGCCTGGCTGCGCCAGCCGGTGGAAATACCATTGCTGCGTGATTTGGCCCCGTGGCAGAGCGAGTTGGACCTTGGCCTGGACGCCCTCGGCGACCCGGATTCAGCATAAACTGATTTCTGCAAATTCGCCCAATTTTCCGCATGATCGTAAACCCAAACTTGTAATACCCTCTATCAGGAGTGCCGGTCTTCACTGGAGCGGCTGGCGAGACTGGCCGAGAAGACCGGGGCCGTCGTCACCATCGAGCCGTACTGGCGGAACATCATTGATTCGGCCAGCCGCGCCGAGCGGCTTTTCCGGGAGGTCAATTCGCCCGCCCTCAAGTTGGTCATGGACCCGTGCAACTACTTCCGCAAAGAGGACCTGCCCAAGATGCAGGCGGTGCTCGAGGACATGTTCCTGCGAGTGGGCAGTCAGATCGCGATTGCCCACGCCAAGGACGTCAAGGAGGCCCCGGACGGCACCGACCTGCCGGCCGCCGGCAAGGGCGTGCTTGATTACCCGCTTTACCTGCGCCTGCTGGCCAAGCTGGACCGGGAGCTTTTCCTGGCCGTGGAACACCTTGCGCTGGAGGACGTGCCCCGGGCCAGGGACTTCGTGCTAAGCCAGTTTGAGAAGGTGTAGGCGGCGGCGCGGGGATTCTGTTGATCGCGCGGATGACGCGGAGAGGGAGAGTGCGGCCTCACGCAGCCCGTCAGGGCGAAAGACAATAGCCCAGCGATGAATCGCCGGGCTATTGTCGTTCGCCGCTGTGGGACTCTCCGCGGATGGCGCTGGCTTTCCCTGTGTTGGCGGCGATCTCGCGTCCTGAAGCACACGCGCTCTCCCACTCCTCCCCGTCCGATTGCCAGACGTCCCGCGGCAAGGTCATCTGCGGGGCGGCGCCCACGAAGGACTCCTTCACCGCCGGGGCCAGTCCCGTCCTCATTTTGCCCGGCATCATTTTGTCAAATCCTGCGCGGCACCCCGGCCTCTACTTGGCCACGGGTTTGAGCACGATGTTGCGATAGTCAACGCCGGTGTGGTCGCCTTGGAGGTAGAGCGGGCCAGGGCGGGATTCGTCTGACCAAAGGGCGCCGCCGGTGCAGCCGAGCAACGGCTGGTTGTCAATGATCTTCGTGCCGTTGAGCACGACGGTGACGTGCCGGTCCACGAGCGCGATGTCGAAGGTCTGCCATTCGCCGGCGCGTTTCTCGGCGTTGGCCGTCGGGGTGATGCGGCTATACACGCCGCCCATGTTGTGCGAGTCGAGCCGCTTGCCGAAGGTGTCGGCGACCTGGACTTCGTAGATGCCGCGCAGGT
>VGYL01001027.1 GCA_016872975.1 Planctomycetota bacterium | reverse complement strand
GGTCCGGGCGGCCTCTTTCAAGTCGCCTTGCGTCTCATTGCCCTCGCTGAGAAGAACGATGCGCGTGGCCGTATCCGGCGGCGCGATCGCCAGCGCCATTTCGATGCCGCCGGCCAACCGGCTCTGCCCGCCGGTCAACATCGTGTTCCGCCGGCGAATCGCGATGTCGCTCGAAGGCAGCTTGGAGATGCTCGCCTCCTCCGCCACATCGACGACGGCAAGCTGATTCTCCGCCCGGCCCGCGGCCACCGCCCGCGACAGGTAGTCCAGGGCGGCGTCGCCCAGCGGAGCCGGGATGGATTGACTGCGGTCCACCACCGCAATCACCGTCGCGCGCCGGTTCTCGCGCACGAACATGGGCCGGGCCAGCAGAACGACGAGGATCAGCACGGCCAGAACGCGAAAGACCAGCGCCGCCCCGCGCCGCCCCGCGCCCAAAGCCGCCAGGTTCCGCCGGGCCAGCCAGATCATCGGCACGAGCAGGAGGCCCGCCAGCAGCCACCAGGGCTGACCAAGATGGAAACCGTATGCATTCATCATTTCGTAGCACGGGCATCTTGCCCGTGAGTAGCATGGGCGTCTCGCCCATGAGTAGCATGGGCGTCTCGCCCATGAATGTCAGGAGCATCCACGGGCAAGATGCCCGTGATACCCACGGCCGGGACGGCCGTGCTACTCATGGGCACGATGCCCATGCTACGTTCTCATAACTGCCACACCTGAATCCGATTGTTGCCCGCATCGACCACGAAGGCCCGCCGCCGGGCGTCCACCGCGACCGCCCAGGGATACGCAAGCTGCCCCAGTTGCCGGCCGGCCTGGCCGTAGAGGGCCAAGGACCGACCCTCGGGACTGAAGACCTGGAGGCGGTTGTTTCCGTATTCGCAGACCACGATTCTCCCGTCGGCCAGAAGCGACAGGCCGTAGGGGTAGCGAAGTTGGCCGACCCCGAGACCCAGCGAGCCGATATAGCTCAGGAGCCGCCCGTCCAGATCGTACACGCCGATCCGATGGTTGCAGGCGTCCGCGACATAAAGGCATCCGCGCTTCTCGTCCAGGCACAGCGCCGCCGGCCGCGAGAGCTGGCCCGGTCCACTGCCCGGCGCGCCAAAACTGAAGAGAAAGGCGCCATCACTCGTGAAAACGCTGATACGGTCGTTGCCGCCGTACTCGCTGACGAAGATCCGCCCATCCGGGGCAAAGGCCACGTCAGTCGGATAGATGAAACAGCCGTCCCCCTGGCCGTACTGCCCGAATTCGCCCACCAGTTGCCCCGCGCGCGAGAAGATGGCGACGCGGTGGTAGTGCGTGTCGGCTACGAAGAGCCGCCCGTCCTTGTGGACGCTCATTCCCGTCGGCTTGCCGGCGGCGGCCAACGGCATCTGGATCGTGCCCAGGCACTGCCCCTCCGGGCTCAGGCGCTGGATGCGTCCGGTCTTGTCCGCGACGAGCACCGAGCCATCGGCGTCCAGCTCGATCGCCCGGGGGTACAGGAATTCGCCCGGCCCGGCCCCGGTTCGGCCAAACGTCTCCACCACTCTCGGCGTGCCGGCCTTGGTGTCGTCACAACCGGCGGCCAAAGCCATCAGCAGCAGCGGCAGGATCTGCGCGACACGGCGGGTGGAGGCCAGCCGCAACAGGGAGACAATCGCGCCGGCCAGAACCAGAAACAACAGGACGAGGACGACACAGGAGGCGATCACCTGTTGGTCGCGGGCATAGTGCATCTGGTTCAGCAGTCGCTGGGCGAAGTTCGGCAGACCCGCCGGCAATAGAACCATGGTCGCGCCAAGCTCGGTGACGCCGAGCATCGTCATCAGCAGGAACGTCCCCAGCAGCACGGGCCACGTCCGCGGCAGGTGGACATGCCACCACGCGCGGAACGGCGACGCCCCATCCAACGACGCCATCTCCGCCAGTTGCCGGCGGTCGGGATAGCGGGTCAGAAGCAGCAGGATCAGCGCCAGACCGGCGAAGCGCGAGGCCTGTCCCAGGGACACCAACAGCCAGCTCTGCTGTACTACAGGCCCCAGGCCCGAGAGGGCCGAGAGCTTCAGCCAGGAGACGGCCGGGAGAGAGGCCGGGAGAAACACCGCCAGGAAGATGCTGCCGCACACGAGGAGTGAGAAGATCCGCCGGGCCGGATGCGCCGATCCCGAGCCGAAGAGGCCGCTCAAGGCCACTGTGTAGGCCAGGAGAGCGGCAACCCCGGCGGTCAAGAGCGACCAGGCCAGGTCATCGGTGTGGAGCGTCGCGAATTGGCGAAAAGGCTGCCACGTCGTGATATTGGCGACGAGCAGAAGCACCGGCGCCAACCACGAGACCGCCAGCAACAGAACCAGCACGGTCCAGGCCAGCAGTCGGGACCCGACGCTGGCGGTCTTTACCGTAACCGTGCCCGGTTTCCACCGCTGCGTCGCTTGCGTCAAAGCCACGGCGGCCAGCAGGGCTATCAGCGCGATCGGCCAGGCCGCCCGTGTCACGGGCGCTGCCGCCCCCGTCAATTCATAGAGCACAGCCAGCTCCGTCCCGACCGTCTGCACGCCGGCCAGATGGAACGTCGCAAACTCCGACAAGGCCAACGCGAAGCACACGCCGAACGCCAGCAGGATGGCGCGTGACAGAAGCGGAAGTGTGATTCGCCGGAAGATCTGGGGCCCGGTCGCCTCCAGCGAAGCCCCTTCCCAGATCCGGCCGTCGAGGCTCCGC